>JAGWUG010000036.1 GCA_028868555.1 Actinomycetales bacterium
TTCGACGCGAATTCTTCCCGCGGTCAGTTGGAATTCACCGAGTTTTCCAAGTTGGGCAAGCTCGGCGGGTTTGACGTGCAAAACGTTAGCTCGGACAATCCGGCATCGGTTCTGGCCAGCGGTCAGTGGGACCTTTACATCACCAGTCTGCCGCGCCTGAACAGTGACCTCTCGGCACTATCTACCGCTGTCGGCGCTCTCACCGGCTTCCACTCCGATGCCGCCACCCAGCTGGTTTCCAAGGTTGCCGCCGGGGGAGAGCTGTCCGGCTCCACCGCGGATGAGTTGAGTCTGGATCGTGCCTTGGTTGCTGGCTACTACGGTCTGCCGCTGTTCCAGTTGGATGGTCTCGTGGTTTGGAGCGACAAACTCAAGGGCTACTCGGCAAAGCCGAGCAACGCATCGGTGGTTTGGGGCTATTCAAACTGGGCGGTTTCGGGTCAGGGCAACTAGACTTAAGAGGTCTGGGTCGGCGCTGTAGCTGCCAGGCCCAAATCAATCCCAATCGAGCTAGTGACTAACTACGCTCATGCCCTAAGGACAAACTATGGCTCTGGTATCCAGAGAAGACCTCCGCAACGTTGCAATCGTTGCCCACGTAGACCACGGCAAGACCACTCTGGTTGATGCCATGCTTCGTCAGACCAACTCTTTCGACTCGCACGCACAGGTAGCTGAGCGCGCAATGGACTCGGGTGACCTCGAGCGCGAAAAGGGAATTACCATCCTTGCCAAGAACACCTCGGTGTCTTACTCCGGCCCAGCCGCCGGCGGCAAGAACATCACCATCAACGTGATTGACACCCCGGGCCACGCCGACTTCGGTGGCGAGGTTGAGCGCGGTCTCTCCATGGTTGACGGCGTGGTTCTGCTGGTTGACGCATCTGAAGGCCCACTGCCACAGACCCGCTTCGTTCTCCGCAAGGCGCTCGAGGCCAACCTGCCGGTAATCCTGCTGGTCAACAAGACCGACCGTCCAGACGCTCGTATCGACGAGGTTGTTGAGGAGAGCCACGATCTTCTCCTCGGTCTCGCATCCGACCTGGCCGATGACGTGCCTGACCTGGACATCGACTCGATCCTCGAGCTTCCAGTTATCTACGCTTCGGGCCGTGCCGGTCGCGCCAGCCTGAACAAGCCTGCCGACGGCACCCTGCCAGACCACGAGGACCTCGAGCCACTGTTTGAGGCAATCCTCAAGCACATCCCGGCTCCTACCTACGATGACGAGCACCCGCTGCAGGCACACGTGACCAACCTGGACGCTTCGCCGTTCCTCGGTCGTCTGGCCCTGCTCCGCATCTTCAACGGCACCATCCGCAAGGGTCAGCAGGTTGCTTGGGTTCGCCAGGATGGCACCACCAAGACCGTAAAGATCACCGAGTTGCTTGCTACCAAGGCTCTCGAGCGTTACCCAACCGAGGAAGCCAAGGCCGGAGACATCGTCGCCGTGGCCGGTATCGAGGACATCACCATCGGTGAGACCCTAGCCGACCCAGAAGACGTTCGTCCGCTGCCAATGATCAAGGTTGACGACCCTGCCATCTCGATGACCATCGGTATCAACACCTCTCCGATGGCCGGCCGCGTCAAGGGCGCCAAGGTCACCGCTCGACTGGTGAAGGACCGCCTAGACCGCGAGCTCATCGGTAACGTGTCCATCAAGGTTCTGCCAACCGAGCGTCCAGACGCTTGGGAGGTTCAGGGTCGTGGCGAGCTCGCTCTCGCCATCCTGGTTGAGCAGATGCGTCGCGAAGGCTACGAGCTCACCGTTGGTAAGCCACAGGTAGTTACCAAGCGCGTTGACGGCAAGGTACACGAGCCAGTTGAAGACCTCACCATCGACGTGCCAGAAGAGTTCCTGGGTGCAATCACCCAGCTCATGGCTGCACGCAAGGGCCGCATGAACAACATGTCCAACCACGGCACCGGCTGGGTTCGCATGGAGTTCCGCATTCCTTCGCGTGGTCTCATCGGCTTCCGCACCGAATTCCTCACCACCACCAAGGGAACCGGCATTGCCAACGCCATCTCGGCAGGCTACGAGCAGTGGGCCGGCGAGATCATCACCCGTAGCTCGGGTTCGATGGTTGCCGACCGTGCCGGTGTTGCGACTCCGTTCGCCATGATCGCTCTGCAGGAGCGTGGCTCGTTCTTCGTTCAGCCAACCGAAGAGGTTTACGGCGGAATGGTTGTGGGCGAGAACTCCCGCGCCGACGACATGGAAGTAAACATCACCAAGGAAAAGAAGCTCACCAACATGCGTGCTTCTTCGTCCGATGAGTTCCAGGCCCTAACCCCTCCTCGTCAGCTCTCGCTGGAGGAGTGCCTCGAGTTCGCTCGCGAAGACGAGTGTGTTGAGGTTACCCCTGAGGCCGTGCGTATCCGCAAGGTTGAGCTGGATCCAAACATCCGTGCTCGTCAGGCCAGCGCCCGTAAGCGCGCCAACGACTAAGTTCCAAAGCAAAAGGTCCGCCACTCGCTTGAGTGGCGGACCTTTTGCTTTAAGCGTTTCGGCGTGCAGCCGAATTTGTGTCTGAGGGTGAGTGCTTAGGCGGCTACCGGCTGCTTGTCGTCTGCCTGTTTGGCATCGGTGTTTGGACGAACCGGGGTGCCAGCGTGAACGCGGTAGAAGAGCACGGCAACCGGCACGGCGTAGAGCCACCAGCCCAGCACCTGAAGCACGGTTGGGGCTGAGTTGAAGGCAACAGTGCCCACCAGGATAAGCTCCTGCAGGCTGCCCTCTGGGAAGGCGCCCGAGACGTTGTAGGCCTGGTTGCTGAGGAACGGCAGGAAGCCAAGCTCGGTGAACTCTCCGATGGCGTAGCTGAACACACCTGCGGCAATCACAATGAGGTAGGCGCCGGTGAAGTTGAAGAAGTGCTTGAGGTTGAAGCGCAGCGAACCGCGGTACATGAAGTAACCGAGCACAGCCGCGGTTGCAAGGCCAAGGAATGCGCCACCAAAAACGTTGCCGCTGCCCGCGGTCGACTTAGCTGTGCTCCAGAGCAAAATGCTGGTCTCAACGCCCTCGCGGATGACCGCTAGGAATGCCACCGATGCCAGCGACCAGGCGCTGCGGGTAACTGCGGCATCTACTCGGGCGCGGAGGTTAGAGGCCATGGCGCGAGACTGGCGGGCCATCCAGAAGATCATCCAGGTAACAAAGACCACGGCTAGCAGGGAAGTGGTGCCGGTGATGGCAATTTCAATCTGGTCGGAAACGCCCGACTCCAGGCCGCTGAGGCCGAACCCCAGGCCAAGTGCGATCAGAACAGCTGCACCCGCACCGGTGAAGATTTTGGAGATCTGAGCGCGCTCGCCCAGCTTCACAACGTAGCCAACCAGGATGCTAATGATGATCGCAGCCTCAAGGCCTTCACGAAGACCAATCAGGTAGGTAGCCAGCACTTGTTGCCTTTCTCTGTGCCCCGAGAGCAAGTTTAGTTAGGTTAGCCTTACCTAACAAGAGGGGCGCTCAAAAAAGTCCTCCGATGCACCTCCGCGGGCTGGCAACCTGCGCCAAGTAAAGTATTTGCATGGCCAAGCAACAGTTCAACGCGCGTCGCATTCTGCTGGTTCACGCGCACCCAGACGACGAAAGCCTCTTCACCGGGCACGTCATGGCCGATGCATTGGCACGAGGTGCAGAGGTGTACCTGCTCACTCTCACCCGTGGAGAGCGCGGCAAGGTGAAGCTGGCCGACCTAAAGCCTCTCGAGGGCCACAACGCCGAGATGGGTGCCTTCCGCACCGCCGAGCTAATGAACGCGCTCGAGGCCTATGACCTAACCGACGAGGCCGGGAATACCACCAAGATTCAGCGTGCCTTCGCCGGCACTCGCCACTACCTTGACAGCGGCATGCGCATCAACGCGCTGGGCAAGCCCACTCGCAAGCGCATACTCGATGAGATGTCGCTGGTCGCGGTGGCCACCCCGGTGATCGCGGACGACATCATCAAGGTGATGAACAGTTTCCGCCCCGATGCAGTTGTTACCTACAACTCCAAGGGCGGCTTTGGCCACCCAGACCACAAGAAGGCCTACGACGCCACCACGCTTGCTGTTCGCAAATACGGCAAGACTCACCGCGCACCTCAGCTCTGGACCATTGCCGAGCCGGGGGAGCGCTTTGACGCTGCCGTTGGCGGCGCCAAGACGGCATCGGTGAAGAAGGCTGCGCTCAGCGCCCACGCCAGCCAGGTACTTATCAACGAGGAGACCTACGCGCTCGTGTCCGGTAAAGAAACCCGCTTTGACCAACCAGAACACCTGCGGAAGACCTCGGTCTCCAGCTGGAACTCCATCAAGCCTTGGCTGCGTTCGCTCTGGGCCTTGCCGTTGGGATTCCTGGCCGCACTGGTTGGCACCATGCTGCACCTTTCGCAGACCACCGATGGCATGCCAATCGGACTCGTGCTCGCGCTAATCATCGTGGGTTCGCTGGCCCTGGCCCTGCGTATCCTGCGCCGCAGCCGCGGTGCGCTCTACCTGATGGCGCTCGGCTTTATCTTCACCATGTTCCAGCTCGGTCAGAACCCCGGCGGTTCGCAGCTGGTAACAAACGGAAACCTGTCCAGCTACTGGTTCTACGGATCCATCGCTGTACTGGCGGTCATTGTGATGTTCCCTCGCCTTCGCAAGGCAACCTGGAACCGCAGTGCCTCCGGACACAGGTAAAATCAATAGAAGTTTTGAAGGGATAAACCGTGACCTACGTGATTGCACTTCCTTGCGTTGATGTCAAGGACCGCGCCTGCATTGAAGAATGCCCAGTTGACTGCATCTACGAGGGCGACCGCATGCTTTACATCCACCCGGATGAGTGCGTGGACTGTGGCGCCTGCGAGCCGGTTTGCCCTGTTGAGGCCATCTACTACGAGGACGACCTGCCTTCGCAGTGGAGCGAGTACTACAAGGCCAACGTTGAGTTCTTTGAGACCGTAGGTTCGCCTGGTGGAGCCGCCAAGGTTGGCAAGCTCGACCTTGACCACGCTCTCATCACCGCCCTGCCACCACAGGGAGAGTAGCCCGCGCTAGCCGCCGGCTCCAATACATCGTGTTTGACCGCCTCCCCGAGTATCCCTGGCAGCAGCTAAAGCCATTTTCGGCTCTCGCTGCCCAGCACCCGGGTGGGGCGGTTGATCTTTCTGTGGGGTCTCCGGTTGACCCAACTCCAAAAGTCATCCAGGAAGCCTTCGTAGCCGGAGCCAACGCTCCTGGTTACCCAAGCACCGCTGGTTCGCTTGAACTGCGCGAGGCCATCGCCGAGTGGTTTGCCCGTCGCCGTGCCGTTCCCGGCCTAACCGCCGACAACGTCATGCCAACCATCGGCTCCAAGGAGTTCATCTCCTTCCTGCCGATGTACCTGGGAATGGGCCCAGGCGACGCCGTGGTTCAGCCCGAAGCCGCCTACACGGCCTACGCCGTTGGCGCGGCGCTGGTTGGCGCCGAGTGCATCAGCGAGGACAACCCGGACAACTGGCCGGCCAACGCCAAGCTGATCTGGATCAACTCTCCAGGCAACCCTGACGGCAAGGTTTTGGACGTTGAGTTCCTGCGCCGCTGCGTTGAGCGCGCTCGTGAGATTGGCGCCCTGCTGGCCTCCGATGAGTGCTACGCCGAACTTGGCTGGGATGGCAAGTGGGCCACCGAGACCATTCCGAGCATCCTTGACCCGCGCGTGATCGAGGGAAACCTAGACGGCGTCCTGGCCATCTACTCGCTGAGCAAGCAGAGCAATCTGGCTGGCTACCGAGCAGCTTTTGCAGCCGGCGAGGCGGGCCTTGTGAAGGCCATCGTCAACCTGCGCATGCACAGCGGAATGAACACTCCTGCACCGGTACAGAAGGCCATGACCGCTGCTCTGCGTGATGAGGCTCACGTGGCAGTGGAGCGCGAGGTCTACCGCAAGCGTCGCGATGTGCTGCTAGAAGCGGTTCGCGCCTACGGTTTTGAGGTTTCGAACTCCGAGGCCGGTCTATACCTGTGGGCAACCCTCGGCGAGGACTGCTGGGCTTCCGTTCAACGGATGGCAGAGCTAGGCATCGTGGTGGTTCCAGGTACCTTCTATGGTGACCATTCGCCTAACCACGTGCGCTTCAGCATCACTGCCACCGATGCGAATATCGCCGAGGCCGCCAAGCGCTTACACGAAGCAACTAATCTTAGATAAGCGCCGAGTTTGCGCTGAAAATCCCACAAGGAGCCCTCTTGACTGCCAACAACAACGTTGCAATCAGCTACGGAGATAAGACCGTAGAGCTTTCGGTACTGCCAGCCGTTGACGGCCCTAGCGCAATCGACGTTTCCAAGCTGCTAGCCCAGACCGGTCTGACCGCGTACGACCAGGGTTTCGTAAACACCGCAAGCACCAAGAGCGCAATCACCTACATCGACGGCGAGAACGGCGTGCTGCGCTACCGCGGCTACCCAATCGAGCAGCTGGCCGGCAAGAAGAGCTTCCTCGAAGTTGCCTACCTTCTGATTTACGGCAACCTGCCAGGCGAAGACGAAGCTGCGGCTTTCGACAACCGCATTCGTCGCCACACCCTGCTGCACGAGGACCTCAAGCAGTTCTACCACTCGTTCCCGCAGAGCGCGCACCCAATGTCGGTGCTCACCGCCGGTGTCTCGCTGCTTTCCACCTTCTACCAGGACAGCCTCAACCCACACGATCCAGAGCAGGTTGAGCTCTCCACCATTCGCTTGCTGGCAAAGCTTCCAGTGCTCACCGCGTACACCTACAAGAACTCGGTTGGCCAGGCACTGATGTACCCGGACAACAGCCTGAGCCTGGTGGAGAACTTCCTCCGCCTCACCTTTGGCAACATGGCCGAGAAGTACATCCAGAACCCGGTCATCACCCGCGCGCTAGACACTCTGCTGGTTCTGCACGCGGACCACGAGCAGAACTGCTCCACTTCAACCGTTCGCCTGGTTGGTTCTTCGAACGCCAACCTGTTCGCCTCGGTTTCGGCTGGAATCAACGCCCTCAGCGGTCCGCTGCACGGTGGCGCCAACGAGGCAGTTCTCGAGATGCTTCAGTACATCCACGAGTCGGGCGAGAGCGTTCAGCGCTACGTCGAGCGTGTGAAGAACAAGGAAGACGGAATCCGTCTCATGGGCTTCGGTCACCGCGTTTACAAGAGTTTCGACCCTCGTGCCAAGATCGTCAAGAAGACGGCGGACTCTGTGCTCTCAGACCTCGGCATCGACGACCCGCTATTGGACATCGCTAAGGAACTTGAGGCTGCAGCGCTTTCAGACTCTTACTTCGTCGAGCGCAAGCTTTACCCAAACGTCGACTTCTACAGCGGTGTGATTTACAAGGCGATGGGCTTCCCGCCGCACATGTTTACTCCACTGTTTGCGCTTGGTCGTTTGCCAGGTTGGATTGCGCACTGGCGCGAAATGATGACAGACACATCGACCAAGATTGGCCGCCCACAGCAGGTGTACGTAGGCCCAGTCGAGCGCCACGTAAAGTAACTAGTTTTTCGTTAGCCAGTTGACGTCGGTATCGCCGTAGTTCTTTTTCTCTTCGAACTCGTATCCGGCTGGAAAATTTAGTTCTCCAGATCTACTTGATCGCTCCACGATAACTACTGCGCCCTTGCTTAGTCGCGGCAGAAGTGCCTCAAGCTCAGCTTCTACCTGGTCGTTTTCAATCTCGTATGGCGGATCGATAAAGACCAAATCATATTCCGCGCTATCGCTCGCTAAGAATGAACCAACTGCTTTGTTTATGATTTTGGTGAAAACTTCGATGCCCTGTTTTTCAAGTGCCCGTTGAATCGTGTTGGCATTCTGGATGCATACTGCGGCGGCTTTGCCATCTCGTTCCACGAGGTGGGCAGACTTCGCTCCACGACTCAGTGCCTCGAGCGCAAGCGCTCCGGTGCCAGCGTAAAGATCCAGTGCGCGTGCCTCTTCGATTGCCCCTCTAGATTCGAGCCGGCTGAAGATACTCTCGCGGATGCGATCGCTAGTTGGTCTGGTGCTTTTGGCTGGTGAGGCTAGTTTCAAGCTGCCCGCTACGCCACCGATAATTCGTGTCATTTGTCGCCAAGCCTAACCTGTCG
>JAGWUG010000037.1 GCA_028868555.1 Actinomycetales bacterium
CATGGAAACCGCCGTCAAGAACGGCGTCAAGGGCATCGTTGCCGAGTGTGGCGGGGCTTGCTCCTGTGCCACCTGTCACGTCTTTGTTGACGAGGCTTTTGCCGATGTTGTCGGTGGTCCTGGAGACCTTGAGGATGACATGTTGGATGGCGCGGCCTGCGACCGTCGCGAGACCTCTCGCCTCAGCTGCCAAATCAAGATGTGTGCCGACTTCGATGGTCTGCGCGTGGAAATCGCACCTAAGCAGGTATAGAAATGTCTGGCGGAATTCTCATCGTTGGTGCCGGTCAAGCCGGCATGCAGATTGCCGATTCCCTTCGCGAGGAGGGTTTCGAGGGTGCCATCACTCTGGTTGGCGATGAGACGATTCCGCCATATCAGCGCCCGCCACTTTCTAAGGCATACCTTTATGGCGATGCCGACGAAGAGAGTCTGCAGTTTCGAAACGAGAAGTTTTACGCGGACAACCGCATTGAATTGGTTCTGGGTGACGCGATCGTTGGGGTTGAAATGCACGCCGATGGCGGTGTGGCAACAACTGCCTCGGGTCGTCAACTTCAGTTCGACCGCATGGCTTTAGCTCCTGGTTCGGTGCCACGCAAGCTGGAAATTCCAGGCTCAAACCTAGATGGCGTGCTTTACATGCGCAGCATCACCGATGCCCGAGCGCTCAAATCCCGATGGGATGACGCAAAGTCTGTTGTGGTCATCGGCGGCGGTTTTATCGGACTCGAGGTTGCTGCTGTGGCCCGCAAGGCTGGCAAGAAAGTGACCGTTCTTGAAGGTGCCGACCGCATGATGGCGAGAGCTGTCTGCCCGATCACCAGCGACTACTTCAAGCACGCTCACGAGCGCCGCGGGGCCGAGATAGTCCTCAACGCCCGCATCGACCACTTCGAGGGTGACGGACAGCGTGTTACTGGCGTTGCGATGCAAGATGGGTCAGTAATTCAAGCGGACATCGTGATGGTGGGTATCGGAGTTCTCGCCCGGACCGAAGTTGCCAACCTGCTGGGGCTTGAGCTCGCGAATGGCGCCATCCTGGTTGACGAGCTTGCCCAGACCAGCCATCCGCTTGTGGTTGCTGCCGGTGACGCAGTGATGCTGCCTAATCCAACCGGTGCGGATGGTCTGGTTCGTCTGGAATCGGTTCAGAATGCGGTGGACCAAGCTAAGGTTGCGGCCAAGACATTGGTGGGCAAGAGTGAGGCATACAAAGCTCTGCCTTGGTTCTGGAGCGACCAAGCCGATCTCAAGTTGCAGATTGCGGGCCTCTCCACCGGCTACGACCAAACCGTGCTTCGTGGCAATCCTGACAGCGATGCTTTCTCGGTTTTGTATTACAAAAATGGCCGACTCCTCGCCATCGACTGCGTGAACCAAGTGTCCGATTTCATGGCAGCCAAGCGTTGTCTGACCGCGGGACAAACCATCGACCCAGGCGCCGCCGCTGATTCATCGGTGGCCCTCAAGACCCTGATTACCGATTAGCGAAAGTTGAGCAACGATGCCATACACGCTCGAAACTGTTGACACCCTCGGCGGAGGCAAAAACCCAAAGGGCCACTGGAGCAACCTCGATGCTCTCTGGCGCGCTGTAGAGGAGCCACTTCGCTCTCGCGGCAATGACATTCATACGCCACTCTCATTCGCCTTCGCCGAGTTCTTGCTCGATGCCCACCCTGAGGCCGACGCACTCGTGGTGCGTACCGCGATTCTCCTTCACGACACCGGTTGGTCGCGCTGCGACGAGTCCAAAATCTTCACCGAAGGATTCCAAGGGGACTGGCGCAAGAGTGACATTCGCATCCTCCACGAGATTGAGGGCTGCAACATCGCCCGTGAGGTTCTGCCGGGACTCGGCTATGACGAGGCCACCATCAAGAAGGTCACCGACATTATTGATGGCCACGACACTCGAATGGAGTCCTACTCGATTGAAGACTCACTCGTTCGCGATGCAGACCGTCTATGGCGATTTACGCCCGCGGGCATTGCTCTGGCGAGTGGCTGGTTCAAGAAGACTCCTAGCCAGTACCGACTGCAACTAGAGAATGGAACCTACCCGGAGCTCATCACCGAAACTGCGCGTGCACTGGCCTCAGCCGAACTGGCGCGCTCCATCGAGCTGCTCAAACTAGACGTTATCTAGGGACGAGCACCACATGGAACTGCAGGCATTTCACGACGATTTCTTCATTGGCGGGCAGTGGGTCAAAGCGCACTCCAAAGACTTCACCGACATCGTCAATCCGGCCACAGAGCAGATCTGGGGTCGAGTTCCAAGCGCCAATCAAGAGGACATAGATGCCGCGGTTGCTGCCGCCGGTGAGGCGTTCCGGTCTGGGGTTTGGAGTGGCATCGGTGCAGCGGCTCGCGCGCAGATCATGTTGAGATTTGCCGATGAGTTGCAGGCTCGAGGTGAAGCCATGGGTCGAACCATTACGAGTGAAAACGGCACGCCAATCTCCGAATCTGGTGCTGCGGCAGCACACTCAGCCGGGATCCTGCGCTACTACGCGGGCCTTGCCGACTACGTTGACCAAGACGACAAACGACCATTCCCGGGTTCTCCTGGAAAGTACACCCAGGTCTACCGGCAGCCTCGAGGAGTTTGCCTTCTAATCGCTCCTTGGAATTTCCCGCTCACCCTAGTCATGGTGAAGCTTGCTCCCGCCTTGATCGCTGGCTGCACAGTAGTCATCAAACCCGCCTCGGAAACGCCTGTAGATTTGCGCGTTCTAATTGAGGCAGCTGTTGCAGCAGGAGTGCCTGCTGGTGTGATCAACCTGCTGACCGGTGGTCGCGAATCCGGTGGGCTCATGGTTCAGCATCCGGGTATCGCGAAGGTGGCTTTCACGGGCTCAACGGGAGCTGGCCGAACAATTGCAGCCCAGTGCGCACAGTTACTGAGACCTGTCACTCTCGAGCTCGGTGGAAAGTCTGCAAGCATCATCCTTCCCGATGCCAGCGTTGAGGACTTTGCCAAAGTTGTGAACCGAACTTGTCTGCGAAACACTGGCCAGACCTGTTACAACAGCACTCGAGTTTTGGCGCCAAGGTCCATTTACAAAGAGGTGGTCGAGACGGTTGCTGCGACAGTGGGGTCCACGCCAATCGGCGACCCGTTTGACCCGGCTACCGTCTTTGGCCCCTCGGCCTCCGCAACTCAGCAAGCCCGCGTGTTGGACTACATTCGCATCGGCATTGCTGAGGGAGCACGAGTTGCAACTGGTGGCCTAGGGATGCCTGAAGGGTTGAGTCGAGGTTTTTACGTAAAGCCAACAGTTTTTGCGGATGTGGACAACAGTATGCGTGTTGCCCAGGAGGAAATCTTCGGCCCGGTTTTGGTTGTCATTCCATACACCGATGAAGACGATGCGGTCAGAATCGCGAATGACTCGCAATACGGATTAGGCGGCTCAATCTTTAGCTCCGATCCTGACCGCGCCGAACAGGTTGCCCGCCGGATTGACACCGGTTCTGTCGGAATCAACTTCTATGGCTCTAATCTTGCCGCGCCTTTTGGTGGCTGGAAGGATAGCGGTCTTGGCATGGAATACGGCCCGGAGGCAATTGGAGCCTACGTCCGTATGAAGAGCATTCACCGCGAGGGCTAGATCCGAGGTCTTGCCCTCGACCTAACTGCCCTTTAGTTAGCGGCGGTTCCGTAGAGTCGGTCGCCGGCATCGCCGAGTCCCGGCACGATGTAGCCGTGCTCGTTCAGGCGTTCGTCAAGAGCGCCGAGCACGATTGAGACCTTGGCATCCCCAACGTGTGCGCGAACAGCCTCCACACCTTCGGGTGCTCCCAGCAGGCAAACGCAGGTGACCTCGGTCGCTCCGCGAGATAGCACGTAGTCAATCGAGTCAATCAGGGTTCCGCCAGTGGCCAGCATCGGGTCGATGATGTAGACCTGGCGGCCGGTTAGGTCGTCCGGCAGGCGGTTGGCATAGGTAAACGGCTGCAGGGTCTCTTCGTCGCGCTTGATTCCCAGGAAACCAACCTCGGCGGTAGGCAAGAGCTTGACCATGCCCTCGAGCATGCCCAGACCAGCGCGCAGAATAGGCACGATGATTGGTCTCGGGTGGCTGAGTCGAACACCTTTGGTAAGCGCGACTGGGGTTTGAACATCCACTTCTTCCACGCGAACATCGCGGGTTGCCTCGTACGCCAAAAGAGTCACCAGTTCTTCAACCAGTTGGCGGAAAACCGGCGACGGGGTGTTCACGTCTCGGAGAACCGAAATCTTGTGGGTGATGAGCGGGTGATTGGCTACGTGCAGGTGCATAGGGTAAATCTAGCCGATAGCATCGAATGGTGGCCAAGCTCGATGACGACTCCAAGTCTGTAACCGCGCGCGCCCTGGCCGTACTAGATGCCTTTGATGCCGGACACCGCCATCAAACGCTCGCGGCAATCTCTCGCCGGTCCAACCTTCCGCTAACCACCACCCACCGATTTGTTAATCAATTGGTTGAGGCAGAGGCTCTGATCAGATGCTCCGACGGTGCCTATGAGATTGGTTCCAAGCTCTGGCGGTTGGGCATTCTGGCATCGGTGCACGCGGACCTGCGCGAACTAGCCCTGCCATACATGGAAGACATCTACTCACTCGGCGTAGACGCGGTGCAAATCGGCGTGCTAGACGGTGTGCGCTGTCTAGTCATTGACCGCATCGCTGGATCCAGGAGCATGTCGGTAAAGAGTCGGCCCGGCGCTCGGCTTCCGCTTCACGCCTCGGGAATTGGCAAGGTACTCCTCGCGTACGGCAATTCGGAGCTGCAAGAAGCGGCCCTCAAGAGCCTGGACCGCATCACCGAGCAGACCATCACCAGTCCAACCGAGCTGGCCAAGCAGCTGGAGCAAATCAAGCGCGAGGGCTTTGCTGCGACCCGCGAGGAGCTGGCGCTCGGTGCGATCTCGATAGCCGTTCCAGTGCTGGGAAATGGCGGCAAGGTGATTGCCGCTATGGGCGTTGTGATTCCTTCCAAGACCAAGGACTCGTCGCACCTCGTGCCGGTTCTCAAGGTGACTGCGCAGGCTCTGGGCCGCAAACTCGCGGCTGCTGGAATGGCAGATCCTGCCGGCCTCAGAGCCACCATTCGCCGCTAGCCAAAATCAAATAAAACGGTTTGATAACTTACTTCCACTGAATGGAAGGCATGCGCGATTTTCCAGGTTCAATCCGCTTGGCTTGAGACATGAAAACTCAGGTAGCAATCATCGGTGCCGGCCCTTCCGGACTCATGCTCAGCCGTTACTTGGCTCTCCACGGAATTGAATCCATCGTGATTGAAGACCGTGCCCGCGACTACGTTGAGGCTCGCATCCGTGCCGGCCTGCTGGAGACCCAGGCCGTTGACCTGCTGGACGAGATTGGTGTGGGGGAGCGCCTCCACCGCGAGGGTATGGAGCACAACGGCATCTACCTGCAGATCCCGGGTGAGCGCCATAACATCAACTTCAAGGAACTCATCGGCCACACCGTTTGGGTTTATGGTCAGACTGAGATTCAGAAGGACCTGGGCCGTGCCTGCGATGCAGCAGGTCAGCAGATCTTCTATGAGGTCAAGGACGTTGAACTGCACGACCTAGAGTCAAAGCAGCCATCGGTTACCTTCACCGACAAGGACGGCAACTCACAGCGCATCGATGCGGCCATCATTGCCGGTTGCGACGGCTTTTGGGGTCCGAGCCGCAAGGCCATCCCCGATTCCGCGGTTGGCAGCTTTGAGCGCGTCTACCCGTTTGCCTGGCTCGGCGTGATGGCCAATGTGGCTCCATCCACCGATGAGCTCATCTACGCCCGCCACACCGATGGCTTCGCCATGCACTCCATGCGCAGCGACAAGGTCAGCCGCCTCTACCTGCAGGTTGACCCAACCGATGACATCAAGAACTGGTCGGACGACCGCATCTGGGAGGCGCTATCAAAGCGCATGGCGGTTGATGGCTGGGAGCTAAAGACCGGCGAGATCACCGAAAAGTCAATCCTCGCAATGCGTTCTTTTGTGAGTGGCAAACTGCAGCACGGCCGCCTATTCCTGGTTGGCGACGCCGGCCACATCGTGCCACCAACCGGAGCCAAGGGTCTCAACTCGGCCGCCAATGATGTGCGATTCCTGGGTGAGGGCATCGTGGAGTTCTTCAAGAAGAACAGCGAGGCCGGACTTGCGGTTTACTCCGACCGAGCCAAAGAAACCATCTGGCGCGTGACGCACTTCAGCTGGTGGATGACTACCATGCTCCACACCAATGGAGACGAGTTCGACAACCAACTACAGTTGTCGCAGTTGCGCCATGTATTCAAGAACAAGGCGCTGCAGACCAACCTGGCCGAGAACTACGTAGGAATCAGATAGCAATGCCAAAGGTAATCACCGGAACTCCGCGCACCCCGCTCGAGATTGTTGATGGGCTGGCCGAGCTCGGCGTTGCAACCGTTCACGAGGCGCAGGGGCGCATTGGTCTGCTCGACCACCGCCTGCGCCCAATCTTCCCAGCCAAGATCGCTGGAAATGCCCTGACCGCAACCGTTGCACCGGGAGACAACTGGACCATTCACGTTGCCGTTGAGCAGGCTCAGCAGGGCGACATCCTGGTGGTCACCCCAACCAGTCCGTGCGACGATGGCTACGTTGGCGACCTACTCGCCGACAGCCTGATGGCCCACGGCGTGCGAGGCCTCATCATCGATGCCGGTGTGCGCGACGTTGCCACCCTCACCGAGATGGGCTTCCCGGTCTGGCCAAAGGTCATCGCCTCACAGGGAACCGTGAAGGCCACCGTAGGCGACGTTCAGGTGCCAATCGTGATCGCCAATCAGTACGTTCGCCCAGGCGATGTGATCGTCGCCGACGTTGATGGAGTTGTTGTGGTTCGTCGCGAGGATGCCGCATCGGTGCTGGAAAAGGCCCGCGAACGCGAGGCCAACGAGACCGCCAAGCGAACCCGCCTACAGGCCGGAGAGCTTGGCCTAGACATTTACAAGATGCGTGAGGCGCTCGCCGCCAAGGGCCTGGTTTACGAGCCGTATCAGGGCGACTAATGGCAAATACCCAGGTTGCGGTTGACTGCAGCGTCATGCGTGGAGGCACCTCCAAGGGCCTCTACTTTTTGGCGTCTGACCTACCCACCGATGCCGCTGCGCGCGACCGCTTTTTGCTCGCCGCTATGGGTTCTCCAGATGTTCGCGAGATTGACGGAATGGGCGGCGGTCACCCGCTGACCAGCAAGGTTGCCGTGGTATCCAAGTCGAGCCGCCCAGGTATCGATGTGGACTACCTGTTCCTGCAGGTTTGGCCCGACCGAGCCGAGGTTAGCGACCAGCAGAACTGCGGCAACATACTGGCCGGAGTTGGCCCGTTTGCCATTGAGCGCGGTTTGGTTGCGGCTGCCGGCGAGGTAACTCCGGTTGCCATCTGGATGGTCAACACCGACTCCAAGGCCACAGCATTTGTGGAGACTCCCGGCGGCCGCGTGAACTACGCGGGTGAAGCCCGCATCGACGGCGTTCCAGGTACTCACGCACCAATCAACATCAACTTTGAGGACGTTGCCGGATCTAGTTGTGGCGCACTTCTCCCAACCGGAAACGTGATTGACCAGGTTTCGGTACCGGGGTTGGCGGCTCCCATCAATGTGACCTGCATTGACAACGGCATGCCAGTTGTCTGCCTGAACGCCGCCGAGTTTGGCATCACAGGATACGAGACCCCGGCCGAACTCGAGGCAAACTCGGAGCTTCGCGCCAACGTGGAGGCGGTGCGCCTAGCGCTGGGGGAGCGCATGAACCTGGGCGACGTCACGAACAAGACCGTTCCTAAGATGAGCCTCTTGGCGCCGGCTCGCGATGGCGGCCTGGTGGCCACTCGCACCTTCATTCCGCACCGCGTGCACGAGAGCATCGGTGTTCTAGGCGCCGTTTCGGTTGCCACCGCCTGCATGCTCAAGGGCAGTGTTGCCAACCAGATTGCCGGCCTCACCGATGCCGGTGACAGCGTGCTGGTTGAGGTTGAGCACCCCACCGGATTCTTCACCGTGCAGATGGA
>JAGWUG010000319.1 GCA_028868555.1 Actinomycetales bacterium
GGTACATCGTGATGGTGTCCACCCAGGCCTCGGCGTCCTCCACACCGACGACGATTCGGTCGTACTTGTGGCCGGTGAGGTTGATCTGAAGCACCTGCTTGCCCCGGGTCCAGGAAACGAAGGCGTTGTCGCCTTTCCACTTATATGTGCCGGCAATCACCAGGCCCGGAAGGCCGGTGCCCGGCACCCGCAGACCCAGCTGCATCCACCACTTGGGGCCAAGGACTTCGGCGCCAATCATGTTGGCCAGCGGAATCACCAGATCCCCGTGAAGCGCGGCCAGTTTCTCTGCGCCGGTCAGGGTGATGTGCAGGTCGGTCTGCTGGAATGCGAGTTTTGGCATATTTCTAGTATCCGCCCTTCGGCGATCGCTAGTGCTTGAACTTGGCGGGGATTGCGGCTTCCAGCACCGAGGTCAGGTGCCGCGCAAACGCCTTCGACATGTGGCTGTGATCCTTGTAGACCACGATTCCATTCAGCACCGGCGAGCAAACATGCTGGCCACAGAACGAGTCGGTGAAATCGACAACCTCCACACCCGGCAAATCTGCCACGGCGGCCGGCATCGGGTCATTCGGAGTCAGCGCGTCGGCACGTTGGCGGGAGCACTCGGTGGCTGCAGTTTTAGGATTCTGCTTGATGCAGGCCTGAAACCCGGTAGCTGGTTTTGGATTGTCCCGAATCACCAGCAGCTGGGCGCCAGTTCGAGTGATCGCGGGCACGGCAGCGCGGAACGACTGAGCGTAGGACTGATAGCCGTGAGTCACCAGGCTGGACGATGAGTTGATCACCAAGTCGAACGCCGGCTGCGTGGCCAAGTAGTGCTGAAGGCTCTGGTTCCAGCTCTTGCAGGTGGGCGACGGAATGTGGCTTGGCATGGCAGCCGGATCCAGAAACGGGCAGGCACTCTTGCTGATGACGGTCAGCTTCCAGGAATAGCGGGCGGCCAGCAGGCGCATCGGCTCGAACCAACTGCGGGCGTGGCTGTCGCCAATTACCGCCACCGAGTACTTGCCCTTGGCGTCGGTCTGGCAGTGTGCAAACGTGGCCACCTGGGTGGAAACCACGCACTTTTCCGGCAGGTAGATTTTGGCGTTCGCAGCGTCAGTTGCAGCCGGCGACAGGAATATGGCCAGAATCATCAGGGCACCGAGTCGAAGCCTGTGAGTCATTGAACTGCCAATCCGCCGTGCGGCTAGATCGAGAACCATATCTAAACGTGAGTTAGTTAAAGGGTAAAACCCCGACTCTCATCGGGGTTTTAGTGGCGGTGACGGTGGGATTTGAACCCGGAGCGCGGAAGCGGAAGCAAAGTTATTGCTTTCGCCGCGCGAGACCGCCTGCTACTTGCCGATCTGTCTTATCTAGTTGGGAACTATTACAACCATCGGAACCCGCTAAATAGATAAACCCCCTTGGTAGGGGGTTTATCTATTTTCGTGGCGGTGACGGTGGGATTTGAACCCACGGTGCGCTTTCACGCACACAACTTTTCGAGAGTTGCACCTTCGGCCGCTCGGACACGTCACCGTGG
>JAGWUG010000320.1 GCA_028868555.1 Actinomycetales bacterium
GGTGCCGTCAACCTTGGTGAGCACAACGCCGGTGACCTGAGCCACCTCGGCGAATGCCTTGGCCTGCAGGAGGCCGTTCTGACCGGTGGTTGCATCGATGACGAGAAGAACTTCGCTCACCGGCACGGTCTTCTCAACAACACGGCGAATCTTGGAAAGCTCCTGCATGAGGTCAAGCTTGTTCTGGAGGCGGCCGGCGGTGTCAACAATCACAATGTCGGCCTTGTCGGCAACCGCGGTCTCAACGGCGGTAAATGCCACCGATGCCGGATCCTGGCCCTCGCGCTCTGGGCCGACCAGCTTGGCACCGGCACGCTTTGCCCAAGTGGCGACCTGCTCAACGGCAGCTGCACGGAAGGTGTCGGCTGCGCCAATCACAACTTCCCACTCGCCCTCGGCCAACCAGGCGGCAAGCTTGCCAATGGTCGTGGTCTTGCCCACACCGTTCACGCCAACCATCAGGAAGACGTAGGGTAGCTTCTCCCCCGCCAGGTTTAGCTCGCGGCCAGGCAGTTCCAGGCTGTTGGTCAGCACAGAAATGAGAATGTTCTTCAGTTCACGCTCGGTCTTGGCGTTCACCACCGCTGCCAGGCGCTTCACCTCGGCAACAATGGCCTCCGATGCGTCCACGCCGAAGTCAGCAAGCAGCAGGATATCTTCGAGATCGTCGAGGTTGGCTGGGTCGAACTGGATGCCGGAGAAAAGCGAGCGGATTCGGCTGGCGAACGAGCGCTGGCCCACCTCGAGCTGGCGCTCTGGTTCTGGCTCCGCGATGACTGGTACTGGTGCTGGAGTAGCAACTACGGGCTGAGGTGCCGGCTCAGGAACGACTTCAGGCTCAGGCTCAGGCGTTGGTTCTGGTTCTGGTTCTGGCTCAGGTGCCGCGATCGAAACCGGCTCAACGGCTACCGGCTCAACGAATACCGGCTCGACAACAACAGGTTCGGGCGCCACAGTGGCATCGGTGTGGAGTGAAGTATCTACAACCGGGGCCTCAGAGATGGCCTCAACGACCTTGTCTTTGACCTTCTTGAACCACTCAAAAGCCACTAGGAGGCACTTCCGATTCGCTGACCAACCACAGCACTGATGCCGTCCTGGCGCATGGAAACGCCGTAGAGCGCATCGGCGATCTCCATGGTGCGCTTCTGGTGGGTGATGATGATGAGCTGCGAGCTGGTGCGCAGGTCCTGGAAGATCTGCAGCAGGCGGCCGAGGTTGGCATCGTCAAGCGCTGCCTCAACCTCGTCCATGACGTAGAACGGAGAAGGGCGAGCCTTGAAGATGGCGATTAGCAGAGCAACGGCAGCGAGCGAGCGCTCACCACCGGAGAGAAGGCTGAGTCGTTCGATGCGCTTACCGGCGGGCTTCACGGTGACCTCGAGACCGGTGGTCAGGAGGTTGTCCGGATCGGTCAGGAAGATGCTTCCACTACCGCCTGGGAACAGCACTGGGAAGACCTGCTCGAATGCGGCGCGGGTGTCCTCGAAGGCATCGGCGAAGATGGTCTGCATCTTCACATCGAGTTCTTC
>JAGWUG010000321.1 GCA_028868555.1 Actinomycetales bacterium
TCGTACCTGGAGCGTCCAAAGTTCTGGCGCTACAACCTGATTGGCGGTTCCATCTGGGTGGCCGGATTCATGGGTGCTGGCTACTTCCTAGGCGGGGTGCCATTCATTCACGATCACCTGGAGCAGACTGTGCTGGCCATCGTGATTCTGTCTTCGCTGCCATTCCCGCTGGAGCTATTGCGTCACTGGCTGCAGGCCCGCAAGGCTAAGCGGCACGAATTAGGTTAAATTCCTCGTTTACGTAAGGCACGAGCGTCAGGTGCTTCGGTGTTAAACCGTCACCGCTTGAGGTTCCGCGCAGGCGGCGCTCAATGAAGGGCAGCACGTATTCCTTGTACCAGCGCAGGGTGGCCAGCAGGTTGCGACTTGGCGCGGTCATCTCGTGACGCTGAGCCTCTGGAATGCGATGGGCCAGACCAAGCGTGCGTGCAGCCTCGTTAGCCACGCGAATATGCCCGTGACCGGAGAAGTGCACCATATCTTCTGCCCAGTAGACCAGATCGGTGAAGTCCTCGATGCCGTGCACGTCGATAACCGGAATGTTCAGCTCGGTTGCCACACGGTCAATCATCTGACTCATGCGGAAGGCGCGGGGGAGCACCTTACGGAAGAACTTCAGGTGAGCCGGGCGAATGGTGTTAGCCACCACTACGTCGCTGCCGGCCGCCAGTAGCAGCTGCAGACCGTCGCGGAAGATGCGCTCCAGACCCTCAAGATCCCGGGTGGAAAAGTCGTTTGAGCCGGCCATCACGGTCACCAGATCTGGCTGCAGACGAAGGGCTGCCTCCAGCTGGGCTCCCATGATGTTGCGCATCTTGCTACCCCGAAGCGCCAGGTTTGCGTATTGGAAGTCTGCACCAACGATGCCCGCTTCGGCGGCCTCGGTGCTCAGCAGGGCCGCCAGTCTGTCGGTCCAGCCATTGTGCTCGCGCTTCAGATCAAAGGTGAAGTCGCCCAGACCCTCGGAGAGTGAATCTCCAATTGCCACATAGGAACGGTACTTAGCCCTAGCCATGTTTCTAGGGTGACTTTACTAGGTAAATTCGGCTTGAACCGGGGCGTAAAGCCCCGTTACCGAAAGTTGGTAACTAGGTTAACAAGTGCCTAGTGGTGCTACTGCACCGATGCCGCCGCCTTGGCCGCCAACCTGGCCGCGGCGGCAATCTGGTCGATATCGGCATCGGTGAGGGCACCCGACACAAACCAGGCCTCAAAGGCGCTCGGCGGCAGGCTCACGCCGTTTTCCAGCATGGTGTGGAAGAAGGCGTTGAAGGCAAGCACGTTCTGGGTCTGGGCCTCGGCAAAGTTGTTCACCCAGTCGCCCTTGAAGAAGAAGCTGAACAGGTTGCCACCGGTCTGCAGGCTGTGGGCAACACCCTCGGCGGTTAGGGCCTCGGAAATGACCGAGCCAACCTGAGCCGCGCGGGTGTCTAGCGTGGCGTATAGGGCATCGTTGCAGAGCTGCAGGGTGGCGAGCCCTGCTGCGGTGGCAACCGGGTTTCCGCTCAGGGTTCCGGCCTGATAGACCGA
>JAGWUG010000322.1 GCA_028868555.1 Actinomycetales bacterium
GAGCCGGGTGCCTTCATCCTGCACAACGCCGGAGTCTTTGAGGCCTTTAAGCAGAAACTGCGCGCTCGCTATGGAACGGTTGAGGCGCTAAACGCCGCCTGGGGTCTCACCTACTGGAGCCACGCGCTCAACGAGTGGGACGACCTGTGGCGCCCAGACGGCAACACCAACCCCAGCTATTACTTGGCTTGGCGCGAGCACCAAGCAGAAGTCACTAACGACTTCCTCGACTGGCAGCGCAAGCTGGTTCGCACCCTCATTGCAGACCACCAGTACATCACCACCTGCGTCGCCCTCAACCGTCCCGGAATGGACAACCAGACCATCGGTGAGGCTCTGGACCTGACATCGGTGAATGTCTACTACGCCAGCCAGGACGGCCTGAGCCACCCGCGTAAGCCGCTTGAACCCGGCGAACTGGTGCCGGCGCCGATGTGGGTTCCGCTCACCGGTTCCAGCTACCTGAACATGATTTGCGACACCGCCTGGAGCATCAAGCAGGCGCCGTTCCTGGTGACCGAGACCAACGGTTCGGCCATTCAGCAGGGCCCTGCAACCGCCGCGTTCCCGCACTGGCCGGGTCAGTTCAAACAGGCCGCCGTCGCCATGGTTTCGCGTGGTGCCCAACTAGTTGAGTACTGGCACTGGCACACCCTGCCTTACGGCGTGGAAAACCACTGGGGTGGAATCCTTCCGCACAGCCTGCAGCCGGGTCGCACCTACCGTGCCTTCCAAGAGACCGCACCGATGCTGGAGGCGATCGCCAAACTAGGTCCGCTGCAGCCAGCCCAGGAGATTGCCATCGTTATCTCCACTGCCAGCAAGTGGCTATTCGAGTTCCAAGGGCCGCTTCGTGGCGGCAACGGCATGGCCGACCCACTCAGCTACGAGAAGACCATGCAGTCCATGTACGAGATTGCCTACAACTCGGGTTACGGCGTTCGCCTGCTTGGCGACAACCAGTTGGAAGCCGAAGAGCTGAGCCCCGCCGAATTTGCCGCGGTACACCCGGTGATGATTCTGCACAGCCTCTATGTGGTTAGCGATGAGACGCTGGAGTTTGCCCGCGAATACGCCCGCGCAGGCGGTCACCTGATGGTTGGACCGCGCACCGGATACGCCAAGCCAGACGCGGTAATCCGCACCGATGCCGCTCCCGCCATCCTGGGTGAAGCCGGCGGCGTTGGTTACAACGAGTACTCCATGCTGGCCAAGCCACACAGCGCGGTAACCGAGCGCGGCTCGGTGGTTGGTGCCGGCTACGGCTGGTTGGACGAGCTAGAGGTGGCCAGTATTTCTGATGGTTCCGGCGCCGAAACCGTTCTTCGCCTCGACCACCCGTTCTTCGGTCAGTTTGGCGCACTCACCAGCAAGGCCTTCGGCGACGGTCGCGTCAGCTTCCTGGCCACCTATCCAGACCAGCAACTTTCCAACTGGCTCGGCGGCTACTTGGCCGACTCCCTTCCAGTCATCGACTCTCCATTCAGCGAGAGTGAATCG
>JAGWUG010000038.1 GCA_028868555.1 Actinomycetales bacterium
CACCGCGGCACACGCCATGGTTGAAGCTGCTGAACGACTTACCGCCGAAGAGGGAAGCACCCAGCAGTACCTGTTGCTGTTAGGTGGCCTCCGCTCGCTGTCCCGCGCAGAACACGACCCCAGCCTCACCTTGGATTCCTACCTGCTGCGAGCCTTATCGCTCTCGGGATGGGCTCCCAACTTCGAGAACTGCGTTGGCTGCGCCGCTCCGGGCCCGCACGGCGCCTTCGTCATGGCCATCGGTGGTGTGGTTTGCCCCAACTGTAAACCGCCAGGTGCAGCCAGTCTCGACCCGGAATCCGTAGCGCTTCTGGGCGCGCTGTTAGCCGGTGATTGGGAGTTTGCCGAGGAGGCCAGCCAGCGGGCTCGGTCGAACGCATCGGGTATTGTTGCGGCATATAGTCAATGGCACATCGAGCGCGGACTGCGCTCCCTGAACCACGTGGAGCGCGAATGAGCGAGTTCTTACCCCTGGATTACACCGGCGTCGCCGCTCCCGATTTTCAGGCCATGGGTCTCAAGGGCAAGGTTCCGCAGCACGTGGCCATCGTTATGGACGGCAATGGCCGTTGGGCCAATCAGCGTGGGCTAACTCGGGTTGAGGGCCACAAAGCCGGCGAGGCGGCGCTGCTAGACGTAGTTGCCGGAGCCATTCAGGCCGGCGTCAGGCACCTGACCGTTTATGCCTTCAGCACCGAGAACTGGAAGCGCTCCCCGGACGAAGTTCGATTTCTGATGGGCTTCAACCGCGAAGTGCTGCGCAGGCGACGCGATCAGCTGAATGCTTGGGGTGTGCGCATCCGATGGGCCGGACGTCGACCAAAGCTCTGGGCATCGGTGATTTCCGAACTTCAGGAGGCCGAACGCCTCACCCAGGGCAACAGTGTGCTGACGCTGACTATGTGCGTCAACTACGGCTCACGCATCGAGCTGGTTGACGCCATGAATGAGATTTCGCGCGAAATTGCAGCCGGAAAGCTCAAGCCAGGGGCAATCACCGAAAAGACGGTGCAGCGACACCTTCTGACGGCAGATTTGCCCGATGTTGACCTGTTCATTCGGTCTTCGGGGGAACAGCGCGCCAGCAACTTCTTGCTCTGGCAGAGCGCCTATGCCGAGTTTGTCTTCCTGCACACTCTCTGGCCTGATTTCACCCGCAAAGACCTCTGGGAAGGCATCGAAATCTTCCTGGGCCGCGATCGCCGCTTCGGCGGGGCACTCGACGCTCCAAAGTAGACTGTAAGTCTTGAATTATCGGGCACCGCATCCAACGGTGTGTCCAGAAAGTGATGTGCAAAATGGCGGCAACTAATCGCCTCGACTCAGTAATCTCCCTGGCTAAGCGCCGCGGATTCGTATTCCAAGCCGGTGAAATCTACGGTGGAAGTCGTTCCGCCTGGGACTACGGACCTTTGGGCGTTGAGCTGAAGGAAAACATCAAGCGTCAGTGGTGGCGCACCATGGTTTCCAGCCGCGAGGACATCGTGGGTCTCGACTCGTCGGTCATCCTGCCGCGCCGTGTTTGGGAAGCTTCCGGCCACGTTGCCGAGTTCGTTGACCCGCTGATCGAGTGCACCAGCTGCCACAAGCGATTCCGTCAGGACCACCTTGAGGAAGCCTTCGAGGAGAAGAAGGGCCGTGCGCCTCAGGGCATGGCCGAGATTCCTTGCCCTAACTGTGGCAACAAGGACATCTGGACCGAGCCTAAGAGCTTCAACGGTCTACTTCAGACCTTCCTTGGTCCAGTTGCTGCCGAAGAGGGTCTGCACTACCTGCGCCCGGAGACCGCTCAGGGTATCTTCGTGAACTTCGCCAACGTGGTTGGCGCCAGCCGCATGAAGCCGCCTTTCGGCATCGGCCAGATCGGAAAGTCTTTCCGCAACGAGATCACCCCGGGTAACTTCATCTTCCGCACCCGTGAGTTCGAGCAGATGGAGATGGAATTCTTCGTCGAGCCTGGTAGCGACGAAGAGTGGCACGAGTACTGGATTCAGCAGCGCTTCAACTGGTACACCGACCTCGGAATCAACCCAGACAACCTGCGCATCTTCGAGCACCCGAAGGAAAAGCTTTCGCACTACTCCAAGCGCACCGTCGACATCGAGTACCGCTTCGGCTTCACCGGTTCCGAGTTCGGCGAGCTCGAGGGTATTGCCAACCGCACCGACTTCGACCTGCGCACCCACTCGCGCGAGTCGGGTTCCGACCTCTCCTACTTCGACCAGTCGAAGGGCGAGAAGGGCGAACGCTACTTCCCATACGTGATTGAGCCGGCGGCCGGTCTGACCCGCTCGCTGATGGCCTTCCTGGTTGACGCTTACGCCGAGGACGAGGCGCCAAACACCAAGGGCGGCGTTGACGTACGCACCGTGCTGCGCCTGGACTACCGCCTGGCTCCGGTCAAGGCAGCGGTTCTACCGTTGTCTCGCAACGAGGATCTCTCTCCGGTTGCCCGCAACCTGGCTCAAGAGCTACGTGGTTACTGGAATATCGACTTCGACGACTCGGGTGCCATTGGTCGCCGCTACCGTCGTCAGGACGAGATTGGTACCCCGTTCTGCGTGACCGTGGACTTCGACTCGCTCGAGGACCAGGCCGTCACCGTTCGTGAGCGCGACACCATGGCTCAGGAGCGCGTATCGCTAAGCAAGCTCCGTGAGTACCTAGGCGGCAAGCTCGTCTCCTAATGACTAGTCAGCTTGAAGCACCGATGACCGCCCCGGCAGTTTTGCCGCGGGCGGCTCAGTCGCTTAAGTTCGGAAAGTTGGAGATCGGCACCCCGGTGGTTTTGGCGCCGATGGCCGGCATCACCAACACAGCTTTCCGCAGGCTCTGCCGCGACTTCGGTGGCGGTCTCTATGTCTCCGAGATGATAACTAGCCGTGCGCTGGTGGAGCGCACCGATGAATCGATGCGCCTGATTGGTCACCACCCGAGCGAGACCGTTCGTTCCATTCAGCTCTACGGCGTAGACCCAAAAACCATCGGTGAGGCAGTAACCATGCTGGTGGCCGAGGACCGCGCCGACCACATCGACCTCAACTTCGGTTGTCCGGTGTCAAAGGTTACGCGCAAGGGCGGGGGAGCGGCGCTTCCCTGGAAGCAGGATCTCTTTGCAGCCATTGTGCAGTCGGCCGTCAAGGCGGCTGGAGACATTCCGCTCACTGTGAAGATGCGCAAGGGCATCGATGATGAGCACCTGACCTACCTGGACGCCGCCCGATCCGCGCGTGACGCGGGAGTTGCCGCCATTGCGCTGCACGCCCGAACCGCCAGCGAGTACTACTCGGGTCACGCCGATTGGTCTGCAATCGCCAAGCTGCGCGAGACCATCACCGACATTCCAGTCCTCGGAAACGGCGACATCTGGTCGGCCGCGGATGCCATCCGAATGGTTCGCGAGACCGGCGTGGACGGCGTTGTGGTTGGTCGCGGTTGCCTAGGGCGCCCGTGGCTGTTCGCCGACCTGCAGGCCGCCTTCGACGAGTTCCAGCGTGACCCAAACTCCAACGCCGCCATCAATCCGGTGCAACCAAGCCTCGGCGAGGTTGCCAAGGCGTTCCGTCGTCACACCGAGCTGCTGACCGAGTTCTTCGACACCGAAGAGCGTGCCTGCCGCGACATTCGCAAGCATGTGGCCTGGTACTTCAAGGGCTACCCGGTTGGAGGCGACTTCCGTGCGGCTCTGGCTCAGGTTCAGTCGCTCGAGCACATGGACGAGATTTTCGCTGACCTGGACTGGGATGCCCCGTATCCGGGTGATGCCGCCGAGGGGCCACGCGGTCGCCTTGGTGGTGCCAAGCAGTGCTCCCTGCCCGAACACTGGCTGGATTCCCGCCAACTCGGTGACGAGCAGCGTCGAATCCTGTTGGACGCCGAGATTAGCGTCTCGGGAGGCTAAGTGTTAGAGCCCGGTTACAGCGATTTCGACAAGGAACGCTTCCTCCCCGAGGAGCGTCGCCCAAACACTACGCGCGGCGAGTTCACGCGCGACCGTGCCCGCGTGCTCCACAGTTCGGCACTCCGTCGCCTCGGCGCCAAGACTCAGGTTCTAAGCCCATACACCGGTGATTTCGCTCGCACCCGCCTAACCCACTCGCTAGAGGTGGCTCAGATTGGACGCGAGATGGCTGGCGACCTGGGACTCAATCCAGACGTCGTTGACCTAGCCTGTCTGGCCCATGACCTCGGCCACCCGCCTTTCGGTCACAACGGCGAGCGTGCCCTAAACAGCTGGGCTGCTCAGTTTGGTGGCTTCGAGGGTAACGCTCAGACCCTTCGCCTGCTGACTCGCATTGAACCTAAGGTCTTTGGTGCAGATGAGCGCTCCTACGGCCTTAATCTGACCCGCGCCTCGCTCGACGCCACCTGCAAGTACCCTTGGGCACGCCCAACCGTGGCTGCCGTCGAGGAATCCGAGTTGGCACCTAAGTTTGGCTACTACAGCGACGATGCCGATCTCTTCGACTGGATGCGTCAGGGAGCTCCGGATGGAATCAAATCCATCGAGGCTCAGGTCATGGACTTCTCCGACGACGTTGCCTATTCCGTGCACGACTTTGAAGACGCCATCGTCTCGTCTTACGTGGACCTTCAGGAATTGGCAAACCCGGCCAATCGCGACCTTCTGCTGGGCAAGATCTCTGACTGGAACGGTCACAAGTACTCGCTGGACAGCCTCGGTTCTGCCCTGGAACGCCTCCAGGCCAATGGCTACTGGCCGGTCAGCTACGGCAACACCCCGGTTGAACTCGGCCGCCTAAAGAACCTCACCTCTTCGCTCATCGGCTCGTTTGTGCGCCGCACTCTGGCTGCCAGCAGCACCGATGCATCGGTGGCCGTGACCCGCTTCCAGGGACACCTGACCGTACCAATCGATGTAGCCGAGGAGATTGCGGTTCTCAAGGGCACGGTGGCCGCATTCCTCATGACTCGCGCCAGCCGTCGTCCGGTCTATGACCTGCAGCGCACCATTCTGGCTGAGCTCTGCGATGTTCTGCTCGCATCAAACGGTAAGCACCTGGATGCCTACGCCAGCTCCGCCTGGAAGCACGCCAAGACCATGGAGCAGCAGCACCGCGTGATAGTGGATCAGGTGGCCAGCCTCACCGATCAGAGCGCGGTAAGTCTGCACAAGAACCTGGTAGAACTGGCGGGCAGCTAATGGCCGGCAAGATCAAGAGCAGCGACATCGAAGAGGTCAAGGCTCGCATCAACATCGCGGATGTCATCGGCGAGTACGTTGTGCTGAAGAACGCCTCCGTCGGCTCGCTCAAGGGCCTTTGCCCATTCCACGACGAGAAGTCGCCATCCTTCAACGTTCGCCCGTCGCAGGGCTTCTACCACTGCTTCGGTTGCGGTGAGGGCGGCGATGTCTTCAAGTTTGTCCAGCAGCTGGATTCCGTCAGTTTCACCGAGGCCGTCGAAAAGCTAGCTGGGCGAATCGGTTACACACTCACCTACGAGGCTGGCGGCGGACCTGACACCGGCAGCGGGCTGCGCGGCCGCATCCTTGATGCCAATGCCCAGGCTGCAGACTTCTTCGTGGCTCAGCTGGCCACCGATGCTGGTGAACCTGCCCGAACCTTCCTCACCGGTCGCGGTTTCGACGCTGCAGCTATTGCCCACTTCGGCATCGGCTTCGCTCCACGCGGTTGGGACAACCTGACCGGATTCCTCAAGGGCCGTGGCTTCACCATAGATGAGCTGGTTGCCGGCGGTTTGGCGAGCCAGTCCGACAAGGGCGGCTACGACAAGTTCCGCGGTCGAGTCATCTGGCCGATTCGGGACCAGACCGGTGCCGTCATCGGTTTCGGTGCCCGCAAACTCTTCGATGACGACAACGGACCTAAGTACTTGAACACCTCTGACACTCCCGTGTACCACAAGTCGCAGGTGCTCTACGGAATCGATCTGGCGCGCAAGGACATCACTAAGCAGCGTCAAGTGGTTGTGGTTGAGGGGTACACCGATGTCATGGCATGTCACCTGGCCGGCATAACCACTGCTGTAGCAACCTGTGGCACCGCTTTTGGTGAGGAGCACATTCGCGTGCTCAACCGAATGCTCAACTCCGATGGCCCACCGGCCGAGGTCATCTTCACCTTTGACCCCGATGCGGCCGGGCAGAAGGCCGCGCTGCGTGCCTACGAGGACAGCCACAAGTTCCAGGCCCATACGTTCGTGGCGGTCGGTCCAGACGGGCTAGATCCCTCCGACCTGCGTCAACAGCAGGGTGACGAAGCTGTCGTTCAGATGATCAAGAGTCGTCGTCCGCTTTTCGAGTTTGCCATCCGCCAGAAGATCGGTCAGTTCAATCTGGAGAGCCTCGAGGGTCGAGTCTCGGCAGCCCGCGCCGCGGCACCAGTTGTGGCGGCCATCCGCGACGAGGCCCTTCGTCCCGCCTATACCCGCGAACTTGCTGGCTGGGTTTCTTTGCCAACCGAAGACGTTGCGCGCATTGTCTCTGAATCGGTGAAGGGCGCCAAGGCCGCCGCAGTTGCCCCAATGCGCACCGATGGCACTGCGCAGGCTTCGTCTGAGCCGCAGCCGGCGCCAAGTCAGCAGACTTACCCGCCGCTAAATCCACGCGACCCGCTGGCGATGGTTGACTCCCAGACCCTTCAGGTTCTGGTGCAGTACCCGCAGTCTTTCAATCAGGGGCAGTTACTTCGTTTGGCCAAGGTGGGAATGGCTCACCCAGCCAACAACGCCATACTCCAAGCACTGGTGCAGGCTCTCAGCGCCAACGCCGAGACCTGGTTGGGTCGTGTTCAGCAGGTGGCGCCAGCCGAGCTGCAGTCCATGCTCCTTGGGCTTGCCGCGGCAGAGCTTCCCGTGAAGAGCGAAGACAAGATTCTCGAGTACGCCCAGGCCGTGGTGAGCAAGGCACTCGAGCGTGCACTCGTCAACGAGAAGAATGAGGCCCTGGCCAAACTGCGTCGCATCGATGCAGCCGCTAACCCGAGCGAATACGAAGCCGCGCAGCAGCTGCTGGTTCAGCTTGAGCGCGAACGCCGCGCGCTGATGGGGGAGTAGTGGCCGTCAATCCAAATCTTGTAGCCATCGAGCCAAAGTCAATCCCGCTCTACGACACGGCCGTGAAGCTAGCCGGTGGATCGGTTGCACCACTCGGCCCCGAAGTGGGCGGACTGATCTGGGTGGATTACCGCAACCCCGAGGCCCTGGCATCGGTGCTGGAGCAAAACCCACAGCTGACCTGGGTGCAGTTACCCTGGGCTGGAGTGGATGCCTTTTCGCACATGCTCAAGCTTCCATTCCGTTTCACTTCAGCCAAGGGTTCCTACCGCGAGCCAGTTGCCGAGCATGCTTTGATGCTGTGCATGGCCCTGGGCCGCAAGCTGCCTGAACGCGTTTTGGCCAAGAGCTGGGGCGAGAAGTTTGCGGTTTCGCTTTACGACAGCAATGTGGTGATTGTTGGCGGCGGAGGTATCACGGAAGAACTCCTGCTTCAGTTGGCTCCATTCCGCGCCAAGGTCACAGTGGTCCGAAACCGCCAAATTCCATTGGCAGGAGCCGCCAGCGTGGTAACCCTTGACCAACTGGACAGTGTGCTGCCCAAGGCGGACTTCGTAATCCTGGCCTGTGCCCTCACCGATGAGACTCGAGGCTTATTTGACGCCCGCCGCCTCGCGTTGATGAACCCGCAAAGTTACCTTGTGAATGTTGCCCGCGGGCCTGTAGTCGACACCGATGCACTCTGTGACGCGCTCGAGAACGGGGTGATCGCCGGAGCAGGAATCGACGTTACCGATCCGGAGCCGCTGCCAGATGGGCACCGCGCCTGGGATGTTCCAAACCTCATCATCACGCCACACACCG
>JAGWUG010000039.1 GCA_028868555.1 Actinomycetales bacterium
GCTGGTCATCGACAGCACGTCGAGGCCCTTGTCCAGCTGTTCCATGGTCAGCTTCTCGCCATCCACGTAGCCGAGGTCGATGGTGGCCTGGCGAACAGTTACCTGAGCGGCTACCGAGTGCTTGGCAATCTTGGCGGCTGCCTCGTAACCGATGTACTTGTTCAGCGGGGTCACGATGGACGGGCTGGACTCGGCCAAGGCGCGGGCGCGAGCCTCGTTTACCTCAAGACCCTTGACGGTCTTGTCGGCCAGCAGGCGAAGCGAGTTGGCCAGGAGGCGGATGCTCTCGAGCAGCGCGTTACCCATCACTGGGATGGCAACGTTCAGTTCGAAGTTACCGGTTGCGCCAGCCCAGGCCACGGTTGCATCGTTGCCGATGACGCGGGCACAGACCATCATTACGGCCTCAGGAATAACCGGGTTGACCTTGCCAGGCATGATGGACGAACCAGGCTGCAGGTCTGGGATGTGCAGCTCGCCGAGACCAGCGTTTGGCCCCGAACCCATCCAGCGGAGGTCGTTGTTGATCTTGGTGAGGCTGACGGCCAGCACGCGAAGCGCACCCATGGCCTCAACCAGACCGTCGCGGGCACCCTGAGCCTCGAAGTGGTCGCGAGCCTCGGTCACTGGAAGGCCGGTCTCGGCTGCGAGTAGCTTGATTACCTGCTGTGGGAAGCCCTTAGGGGTGTTGATGCCGGTACCTACCGCGGTGCCACCAAGTGGAACCTCGGAGACGCGAGCGAGGGTGGAGTTGACGCGCTCGATGCCGTAGCGGATCTGAGCGGCGTAGCCACCGAACTCCTGGCCGAGGGTAACCGGGGTGGCGTCCATCAGGTGGGTGCGACCTGCCTTCACAACGGTCTTCCAGAGAACAGCCTTCTCCTCGAGGGCTACCGCGAGGTAGTCCAGAGCAGGAAGCAGGTCGTTGATGAGAGCGCTGGTCACAGCAACGTGAACCGAAGTTGGGAAGACGTCGTTGCTCGACTGCGAGGCATTGACGTGGTCGTTAGGGTGAACCGGTGCGCCGAGAACCTCGGTAGCCAGGGTGGCGAGCACCTCGTTCATGTTCATGTTCGACGAGGTTCCGGAACCGGTCTGGAAGATGTCAACTGGGAACTCACCGTCGTGGTTGCCGGCGATTACGGCATCGGCGGCCTTGGCAATGGCGTCAGCCATTTCTGGCTTCAGCACACCGAGGGCGGCGTTGGCCTGGGCGGCAGACTTCTTGATCTGCGCCAGAGCGGCGATGTGGGCGCGCTCCAGGGTGGTGCCGGAGATTGGGAAGTTCTCAACTGCGCGCTGGGTCTGTGCGCGGTAGAGAGCGTTCACTGGGACGCGAACCTCGCCCATGGTGTCGTGTTCAATGCGGTATTCCACGATGGAACCTTTCGTATCTTTTGGATGAGACTGGCGCTAGCCAGCCAAATATTTCGTTACTCCACGTCTCCGTGGATGACGATGGGGTGGATTTCACCCTCAACCAGCTTGTAGTTGGCGCCTACAACGGCCAGCTTGCCAGTCTTCACGGCATCACCGATGACGCGGGAGCGAGTGACCATCTCATTGATGGTGTCCTCCACGTGCATGGTGGTTACGTCGTCAATCTCGTGGAAGCCGCGACGGTTGGCTTCCAGAACGGTTGGCTTGATCTTGGCCACGAGCTCGTGAATGAACTTGCCGTTGGCCTGCATCTGACCCAGGGTGTCATCGATGGTGGCGCGGATGGCACCACATTCGTCATGGGCCAGGACAAGGATGAGCGAGACGCCAAGTACCTCAACCGAGTACTCGAGCGAGCCGAGGATGGTTTCACCGATTACCTGGCCGGCGTTGCGAACCACGAAGAGGTCGCCGAGGCCAACATCGAAGATGATTTCTGCGGAGAGGCGGCTGTCGGCGCAGCCAAACAGGGCGGCGAATGGACGCTGACGCTCGGCCAAAGCGGTGCGGCGATCGATGTCCTGACGCGGGTGCGCTGGGTCTCCGGCTATGAAGCGCTGATTGCCCTTCAGCATGGCATCCCAAGCTTGCTGTGGAGTTGCTGGTCGGCTGGTTTCAGCGTGCAAAATGACCTCCGAGATTAGGGCTTAACTTCAAGGATATAGGCTCTTGAGCTGGCTTGCCACCTCGGTGGCGAAGGCTCGGAACTCGGCCTTGCTGGCGGTGCCGTAGACGATGATTTCGTCGGTCACGCCGTTGCGCGTGACATCGGTCACCAGCGCGTAGTCGCGAGTCAAGGCTGGGTCATGCTTGACCGTGGTCTGCCATATGTCCCACTTGTAGCCACCGATGCTCACTGTGCCGGAGGAGAGGTCTCCCTTGAGCTGCAGGAAGGTCCAGGTTGGGTTGGTGCCGTAGCCCTGAGTGAGGCCGAGGTACTGGTTCTTGGGGCCAACAAACCCCACGTACCAGTTGTCAACGCCATCGGCAGACTTGGTGTTCCAGCGAGCGGAGTTGGAGTACCAATCCTTGCCCAAAAGCTTGGGGGAGAGCACTGGCAGCTTGGAACTCTGGGCGGCCTCGGCCGCAACAGCCTTGTAGTCAACCGGAGCGATGAGGCTCTTGGTTGGACGCGGCACGATGAGCACCATGATGACCACCACAGCGGCGGTTGCCAGCAGCGAGTAGACCAGATTGTTTACGGTCTGCTTGGCGCGACGCTGCTTGGCGCGTTCTTCGTCCGAGAGTTTGCTCAGACCAATGTCGTTCTTTACGGAGTTGCTCATGGCTTTGGTGCGCTACTCGGCCTCGCCCTTGCGGGCTGCCAGGGCTGCGTCTAGGCGGGTCTTCGCTCCGGTTAGCCAGGTCTCGCACTGAGCGGCCAATGCCTCGCCGCGCTCCCACAGGGCCATTGACTCTTCAAGGGTGGCGTTGCCCTGCTCGAGAGCGGAAACAACCTGAACCAGTTGTTCGCGAGCCTGCTCGTAGGTGAGCTTGGCTACGTCTGCGTTTGGGGAGTCTTTTGCGGTTGACACTCTATTTACCTTAATTCAGCGGGCTTAGTTTGAGGTGGCCTCCAGGCTGCCCTTGGCAACCCGGATTTGAAGTTTGGTGCCGGTAGGAACGCTGGCGGCATCAGCCACCACCTGCCCGGCTGCGGTGCGAACCACGGCGTAGCCGCGATCCAGAGTCTTTTGCGGCGAAAGCGAGCGAACCTGCTGGAGTAGGTGCTCGAGCGTGCGGCCTTCTAGCGCCAAGAGGTTGCCGAAGGCATTCCGGGTTCGGTCGCGGGCGGCCAGCACCTCCTGCGCGCGCAGCTCCAGGAAGGCGTATGGGTTGGCCAAAATGGGGCGGCTGCGGGTCTGTGCCACAAACTCCAAGCCGGCACCGATGCGGTTTTGCAGCTGCACGGTTGCGCGATTCAGAAGCTGCCCAATCTGGCGGCGCTCCTCAACCACATCGGGAACCACGCGCTTAGCGGCATCGGTTGGGGTGGACGCGCGCAGGTCTGCCACGTCATCTAGAACCGGGCGGTCGTTCTCGTGACCGATGGCACTGACCAGCGGCTTGGTAGTGGCTGCAGCGGCACGAACCACTGCTTCGTCCGAAAAGACCAGGAGGTCTAAGAAGCTTCCGCCACCGCGGGCCACGATGATTACGTCAACCTCATGGTCGGCATCGAGGGTCTGAATGGCCTTGATGATCTCGGGGGCCGCTTTGTCGCCCTGTACCAACGAGTGCACAACTTTGAAGCGCACCTCGGGCCAGCGCAGGCGAGCGTTTTGGAGCACGTCTTTCTCGGCATCGGAGTCTTTTCCGGTCACCAGACCAACGCAGTTTGGCAAAAAGGGGAGAGGTTGCTTGACCTGGGTTAGGCCCTCAGCCGCCAGCTGGGTGCGCAGGCGCTCAATGCGCTCCAGGAGCTCACCCAAGCCAACCTTGCGCATCTCCACCACCTGCATGGTGAGCTTGCCGTTCTTGGGCCAGAAGTTTGGCTTGACCAGCGCGACCACGCGGTCTCCGTGCTGAATGGTTTTGTCAATCTTGCCCAGGTTCCAGGCGTGAATTTCCACCGATGCCTCAACCGTGAGGTCGCGCAAAGTGGCAAACATGCTGTTGGTCAGCGAGATCTTGGTGATCTCACCCTCAATCCAGAGAAAACCCAGACGATCGATGTAGTCCTTGAGGGTTTGACTGAGCTTCGAAACCGGCCACGGGGCGTCCTGGCTGGACGATTTGCTAACCGGAGCCTGCTCCGATTGTGAACCCCAACTGCCGAGGTCGCTCATGCTAAACCTTTCGCCGATAATTGAGGGGTGACTTATAACAAGCCTATCGCCGACGACGGACATCTTTCTGGGCCGCATAGCGGTGATCAGGGCGGTTCCAAGAAGGTTCTGCTGGCCAGCCCGCGAGGCTATTGTGCGGGTGTAGACCGCGCAGTTATTGCCGTCGAGAAGGCCCTCGACCACTACGGCGCACCAATCTACGTGCGCAAGCAGATTGTGCATAACAAGTACGTGGTCTCGTCTCTCGAGAAGCGCGGCGCCATCTTCATCGACGAGGTTGACCAGGCCCCAGAGGGCTCAATCCTGGTGTTCAGCGCCCACGGAGTTTCACCAGCGGTGGTAGCCGCCGCCGAGGCCCGCGGCCTCCAGACCATCGATGCCACCTGCCCGCTGGTGACCAAGGTTCACCGCGAGGTGCAGCGCTTTGCATCGGAGGACTACGACATTCTGCTGGTTGGCCACACTGGCCACGAAGAGGTCGAGGGAACCGCCGGCGAGGCGCCAGACCGCGTCCAGATCATTGATGGTCCGGAGCACGTTCACAAGGCCGTCATCCGCGACCCCAAGAAGGTGGTTTGGCTCAGCCAGACCACACTCAGCGTGGACGAAACCATGGAGACCGTAACTCGCCTCCGCCAGCAGGTGCCAAGCCTGCAGAACCCACCCTCCGATGACATCTGCTACGCCACCCAGAACCGTCAGGTTGCAATCAAGAAGGTTGGCGCCGCCTCAGACCTGGTGATCGTGGTTGGCTCCGCAAACTCGTCAAACACCGTACGTCTGGTTGAGGTTGCCAAGGATGCCGGCGCAAAAGCCGCCTACCGCGTTGACTTCGCCAGTGAGATCCAGGAAGAGTGGTTCGACGGTGTTGAGACCGTTGGTGTGAGCTCGGGAGCATCGGTGCCAGAGGTTCTCGTTGAAGAAGTTCTAGACAGCCTGGCAGCACGCGGCTTCGGCGATGTGCGCAACGTGACCACCGCCGAGGAAGACGTGCAGTTCTCCCTGCCTAAGGAGCTCCGCAAGGATCTGAAGGCCGCCGGCAACGACACCTCAAACAAGGTCAAGCGCAGCTAGTTCCGCGCCACCCGCGGCGACTCAGCCGCGCCACCCGCTTAAACCAAGAAGCCCGTCCATTCGGACGGGCTTCTCAGCGTTAAAACTTGTGACTAGAGGCTCATGCTCTTGCCAGCCGAGCCCAGCTCGTTTGCGGCCTCAATCACGCGAGCCGACATGCCGGCCTCACCGATCTTGCCCCAGGCGCGTGGGTCGTAGGCCTTCTTGTTGCCAACTTCGCCGTCAACCTTCAGAACACCGTCGTAGTTGGTGAACATGTGGGCAGCGATTGGGCGGGTGAAGGCGTACTGCAGGTCGGTGTCGATGTTCATCTTGATTACACCGTGGCTAACTGCAAGCGCGATCTCCTCAGGGGTCGAGCCCGAGCCACCGTGGAACACGAGGTCGAATGGCTTGTCCTTGCCGTACTTGGCGCCAACTGCAGCCTGGATCTCGCCCAGTAGCTCTGGCTTGAGAACAACATTTCCTGGCTTGTAGACACCGTGAACGTTTCCAAAGGTGAGCGCAACCATGTAGCGGCCGTTCTCGCCCAGGCCAAGTGCCTCAGCGGTCATCAGACCGTCTTCTGGAGTGGTGTAAAGGTGCTCGCCGTGGCCGCCCTCAACGCCGTCTTCCTCGCCGCCAACAACGCCAACCTCAATCTCCAAAACAGCACCGATGCTCTTGGTGAGCGCCAGCATCTCCTTGGCGATGGTCAGGTTCTCGGCCATAGGAACAGCCGAGCCGTCCCACATGTGCGAGTTGAACAGTGGGTCCTGGCCGTTGCGAACGCGGTCCTTCGAGATCTCGATCAGTGGGCGAACGAATGCGTCCAGCTGGTTCTTTGCACAGTGGTCGGTGTGCAGGGCGATGGTGATGCCGTAGTTCTTGGCAACCTCGCGAGCGAATGCGGCCATAGCGGCGGCACCCGAAGCCATGTTCTTGATGGTTGGACCACTCCAGTAGTCGCCACCACCGGTGGTTACCTGAATGATGCCATCGGAGCCGGCAGCGGCCAGACCGGCCAGGGCTGCGTTAAGGGTCTGCGAAGAAGACACGTTGATTGCTGGGTAAGCAAAGCCGTGGTTCTTGGCACGGTCGAGCATCTCGAGGTACTGATCTGGGGTTGCAACTGGCACAGTGTGCTCCTAAGTGCTTGTGATTTACGGATCCGGCGGCTGGGTCGCGCCTCGGGCGCGACGTTGGGCTCCACTCAAGATTTTACCAATAGAGTTAGGCGCAAGAGCAGGAGAAATGATGAGCAGCACCCACCTTGGTCAACCCACGATGGACATTTTCGCGGCAACTGTGGCCGCGGCAGTGGGCAGCTGGCGTCTGGTTGGTGCCGGCAACAAACTCGCGGTAGACGGAGCGGCGGTTGACGCCATGCGCGCATCGCTGCGCGGGGCCGAGTTCGGCGGCATCGTTGTCATTGGTGAAGGTGAAAAAGACGAAGCACCGATGCTCTTCAACGGCGAAATCATTGGCGGTGGCCGCCCTCTCGAGTGGGACATCGCGGTTGACCCGATTGACGGAACCGCACTGGCTGCCGAGGGAGTTCCCGGAGCAGTGAGCGTGATGGCTGCAGCGGAGCGCGGAGGCATGCTCGCGGCCCCCGAAGTTTTCTACATGCAGAAGATTGTTTCCGGTCCGGCCGGCAGGGGAGTGCTCAGTCTCGACTACTCGCCCGAGGACAACATCCGCCTCCTGGCAGAGGAACTGGGCAAGACCATCGAAGAGATGAACGTTGCCATCATCGACAAGGGTCGCAACCACGACCTGATCAAGCGAGTGCAAGATCTGGGCGCCAACTGGGTGCGTTTTGCAGAGGGCGACGTTGCCATGGCGGTAGCAGCCGCGGTTGGCGATGTAGGGGTTGACCTGCTGCTGGGCATCGGTGGAAACCCGGAGGGAGTGGTTACCGCCTGCGCGGTTCAGGCTCTGGGTGGATTCATGGAGGGGCGCCTCATGCCACTCACTCCAGACGAAATGAGCCGTGCGCTTGGGGCCGGCTACAACGTTGAGAAGACCTACGGGCTGGACGAACTGGCCTCGGGTGAGCGTTTCATCTTTGTTCTCACCGGAATCACCGATGGACTGCTGGCCAAGGGAATCCGAGAGGACGGCGACAGCCTGTTCCTGCAGTCGTTTGTGCTGGACTCCGATGTGGATGAGGCACGCCTGCTGGAAGTGCGCATACCTTCCTAGGAATGTGGCCGAGTTAACGAAAAAACCGCCGATCGCTCGGCGGTTTTTCTATAAGTTTTAGGCCTCGGCTGGCTCGTCGAGCAGCTTGTCACGGTCAGGTGACTCGATGAGGAACGACTCTGGCAGGTTGTTGAGGTTTTCTAGACCCGAGGTTGGCTGCTGAACCTTGTGAGCTCCCCAGCGAACCGCGGTGCGAATGCCCTCGATGACGTCAAAGCCAACACCCTGAACGCTCTGGCCCTCGGCCAGAGGGTGGGTGGAAACGTAGGACAGGAAGCCGGCCAGGGTTGCGTCGCCGGCGCCAACGGTGTTGGAAACCTTCACCTTGTCGGTGCGGGCACCGATGGC
>JAGWUG010000040.1 GCA_028868555.1 Actinomycetales bacterium
GGCTCCTGAGCGGCAATCTCGGCCTTGATCTCGTCGTCGTCAATCAGGCGACCGGAGACGGTGTCTGCGATGAACATGCGGCCTGGCTGCAGGCGGCCCTTGCGGACAATCTTGGCTGGGTCAATGTTGGCTACGCCAATCTCCGATGCCAGGACTACGAGTCCATCGTCGGTGATTACGTAGCGACCTGGGCGCAGACCGTTGCGGTCCAGGGTGGCGCCAACCAGCGAGCCATCGGTGAAGATGACCGCGGCAGGACCGTCCCATGGCTCCATGAGCATGCTGTGGTAGTCGTAGAAGTTCTTGCGAGCCGGCTCGATGTCGGTCTGCTTCTCCCAAGCCTCTGGGATCATCATCATCATTGCGTGTGGCAGGCTGCGGCCAGCCAGGTACAGCAGCTCCACTACCTCGTCGAACGAAGCCGAGTCGGAGCCGCTCGGGGTGATGATTGGGCTGAGCTGCTTTAAGTCGCCGAGAGCCTCGGAGGCAAGCTGGGCCTCGCGGGCGCGCATCCAGTTGCGGTTACCCTTCACGGTGTTGATCTCACCGTTGTGGGCAATCATGCGGAATGGGTGGGCCAGCGGCCAGCTTGGGAAGGTGTTGGTGCTGAAGCGCGAGTGAACCAGGGCCAGAGTGGACGCGAAACGCTCGTCACTCAGGTCTGGGTAGAAAGGCTCAAGTTGCAGGGTAGTGACCATGCCCTTGTAGACGATGGTGCGGCTGGAAAGCGATGGGTGGTAGATGCCCAGCTGACGCTCCGAGCGCTTGCGCAGACGGAAGGCGCGACGCTCCAGCTCGATGCCCTCGATGTTGTCTGGGGAACCTACGAAAACCTGCTCGATGGTTGGCTGAGCTGCGCGAGCCAGGTCACCCAAAACCTCTGGGCGAACCGGAACTTCACGCCAGCCCAGAACAACCAGCTGCTCTTCGGCAGCGATGTTCTCGAAACCAGCCTTGGCGCGAGTTGCCTCGTCGGCATCGGTGGGGAGGAAAACCAGACCGGCGGCGTAGTGGCCAGCGGCAGGAAGTTCAAAGCCGGCAACTGCGCGCAGGAACGCGTCTGGAATCTGGGTCAGGATACCCGCACCGTCACCGGTACCGGCGTCGGAACCGACGGCACCGCGGTGCTCGAGGTTGGTCAGGGCGTGGAGGGCAGTGTCAATGATGTCGTGACCGGCGGTACCGCGCAGGGTAGCGACCATGGCCAGACCACAGGCGTCCTTGTCGAACGCTGGGTCGTAGAGTCCAGTCTTGGCGGGCGCGGTGGCAAAGCGCTCGAAAGGGGACATCACAGACATGCCAAATCCAATCAGTTATGGGGAATTGATTGGGGACATCGTTGGCCCGCAAATCCACTCGGGGTGGGAATTTCAGTCAAACACGCCGACTTTATGCAGCCTGTTGGGCTTTTGCTACGGCTACTTTAGGCGATTTTAGGTGCATCGCCAAAGCAATTATTCAGACTTAGAGTCTACCGCATCGGTGGAATATTCACGGTCCTCAGCACCGATGGTAGCCATCTCTGCCGCTTCAGTTTCCTCAGCTGGCTTTGGCTCGCGACCAGGAAGGTAAATGCTGGTCTCGATGCCGGTGTGGCGACGACTCTGAACGTAGAGAATGACCAGACCGAGAACGATTCCCGCGATTGCACTCCACTCGTTGGCACGGATGCCCAGGAAGATGTTGGCAGGGTCGAGGCGAAGTGGCTCGATGAAGGCGCGGCCCAGCGAGTAGTAAACCAGGTAAACGCCAAGCAGCTTGCCCCACTGGAGGCGGAACTTTTTCTCAACGTAAAGCAGAACGGCAACACCCAGCAGGTCCCAGAGCGACTCGTACAGGAAGGTTGGGTGCATCAGGGTGCCGGCAGGCAGACCAACTGGCCAGGCAGGGTTGACGCTGTCAATCTGCAGACCCCATGGAGCGGTGGTTGGAGCGCCGAAGAGCTCCTGGTTGAAGTAGTTGCCCCAGCGGCCAATGCCCTGAGCCAGGATCAAGCCCGGAACCAGTGCGTCTGCGTAAGACATGAGGCGGATACCCGAGAAGCGGGCACCGAGCCAGGCGCCAACGGCACCAAAAATGAGTGCGCCGTAGATGGCGAGGCCACCCTCCCATACGTAGAGCACGCTGAGTGGGTTCTTTCCTGCACCAAAGTAGTCGTTGAGGTGGGTTGCCACGTGGAAGAGGCGTCCACCGATGATGCCGAAAGGCACGGCCCAGATGGCGATGTCAACAGCGATGCCGCTGGTGCCACCCTTGTTCTTCAGGCGAAGCGCGGAGACGAGGATGGCAAGAATGATGCCGAGGATGATGAACAACGCGTAGAAGCGAATGACGAACGGACCAACCGTGATGTCACTGATGGTTGGGCTCGGGATTGATGCGAGAACGCTGTGCACTGGTTTGTATCTCCTACTTAGCGGGCCAGGTTTGATGCTAGTGCTTGAACCTCGGCCTTTAGGGCTTCAATTCCGCCCTCTGCATATGCTTTCACAAAAGCGCTTCCAACAATGGCGCCGTCGGCATATCCGTTTACTTCGGCAACCTGTTCGGCGGTGGAAATTCCAATGCCAACACAGGTCAACTGCGCTGGGTCGGCCTTGCGGACTCCCCCGACGACCTTCTGGGCCAGGGCATCCAGTTCGGCGCGGGCGCCGGTGATTCCCATGGTGGAAACGGCGTAAACGAATCCGCGGCTCAGCTTGGCTGCAGTTTCAAAGCGGGTCTCGGTGCTGGTTGGAGCGGCGAGGAAGACGCGGTCGAGGTTGTGGGCATCGGAGGCAGTAAGCCAGAGGTTAGCCTCGTCGGGGATGAGGTCTGGCGTAATCAGGCCTGCTCCCCCTGCAGCCGCCAGGTCGGCGGCAAAACGATCAACGCCGTACTGAAGCACCGGGTTCCAGTAGGTCATGACCAAAACCGGGGTGTCCACGCGCTCGGTAACGCCACGAACCACGTCGAAGATCTGCTTGAGCTTGAAGCCCTGCTCCAGCGCGGTGAGGGTGGCCGCCTGAATAACCGGGCCATCCATCACAGGGTCGCTGTAAGGAACACCTAGTTCGAGAACGTCAACGCCGTTCTCGCACATGGCGACTGCAGCCTCGATGGAGGCCTCAACGCTCGGGTAGCCGGCTGGGAAGTAGCCAACCAGCGAACCCTTGCCCGAGTCCTTGTTTTCGCGCAGTACCTGCGCGGTTGTCTTGCGGGCCATTAGTGGGATCCTCCGGCTGGTGCGGCGTTGGTGTCGGCGATGAAGCCAAAGTACTTGCCTGCGGTCTCCATGTCCTTGTCACCACGGCCAGACAGGTTCACCAGGATGCTGGAGCCGGCTGGGAGTTCCTTGGCCAGTTTGAGTGCGCCAGCCAAGGCGTGGGAGGTTTCGATTGCAGGAATTATTCCCTCGGTGCGGCTCAGCTGCAGCATGGCATCCATGGCCTCTTTGTCCGAGATGCCCCAGTAGTTGGCGCGTCCAAGGTCCTTAAGCCAGGCGTGCTCTGGTCCAACACCCGGGTAGTCGAGACCGGCACTGATGCTGTGACTCTCCATGGTCTGACCATCTTCGTCCTGAAGCATGTAGCTGCGTGCACCGTGAAGAACGCCAGGGCGTCCATAGGTAAGGGTTGCTGCGTGACGCGGGGTGTCCAGGCCGTCACCGGCAGCCTCAAAGCCGTAGATGGCAACATCTTGGTCGTCCAGGAAGGCGTGGAAGAGGCCGATGGCGTTGGAGCCACCGCCCACGCAGGCGGCCAGAGCGGTTGGCAGGAAGCCGTACTCGTCTAGCATCTGCTGACGGGCCTCGATGCCGATCACGCTGTGGAAGTCGCGCACCATCTCTGGGAACGGGTGTGGTCCAGCGACGGTTCCCAGCAGGTAGTGGGTGTTGTCAACGTTTGCAACCCAGTCGCGGAGCGCCTCGTTGATGGCGTCTTTCAGGGTACGGCTTCCGGTCTTTACCGGGATGACCTCGGCGCCGAGCAGGCGCATGCGGGCAACGTTCAGGGCCTGGCGCTCGGTGTCGACCTCGCCCATGTAGACGGTGCACTCTAGGCCGAACAGTGCCGCGGCGGTGGCCGAGGCAACGCCGTGCTGACCGGCTCCGGTCTCGGCGATGATGCGGGTCTTGCCCATGCGCTTGGTGAGAAGGGCCTGACCGAGCACGTTGTTGATCTTGTGGCTACCGGTGTGATTCAGGTCTTCGCGCTTCAGGAAAATGCGAACATCGGTGCCAGTGCTGGCGGCAAAGCGCTTGGCCTCGGTGATGATGCTCGGGCGGCCGGTGTAGGTGCGGTGGAGCTCGGCCAGCTCCATTGCGAAGGTTGGGTCTGCTTTGGCTGCCTTGTAGGTGGCCTCAAGCTGATCCAGGGCCGCGATGAGCGACTCTGGAACGTAGCGACCACCAAAGTCACCAAAGTATGGACCGGACTGGGAACGCAGGTTAGTGGTCATGGTTTCCTCAGGGTTTAGAGACTCTTAGGCGCCGGCGGCGAGAAAAGACTTGAGCATGGCGGCCGGGTCATTGGTGACCAGGGCCTCACCAACCAGAACCACGTCGGCTCCGGCGGCACGGTAGTGGGCAACATCGTCGGCATTTCGAACCGCCGACTCTGCCACCTTGATGACATCTGCCGGAATCAGGTGGGCCAGACGACCAAACAGTTCGCGGTCGGTCTCGAAGGTGCTGAGATCGCGGGCGTTCACGCCAACCAGCTTGCCTTCGGCCTCGAGTGCTCGATCCAGCTCGGCTGCATCGTGGGTTTCAATGAAGGCGGTCATGCCGAGCTCTTCGGTGAACTTCTTGAGGCGCAGAATGTCCTTATGCGGTAGGCCAGCCACAATCAACAAGATGATGTCGGCACCGGCCGCACGAGCTTCCAGGATCTGGTACTCGTTGGCCATGAAGTCTTTGCGCAGAACCGGAACATTGACGCGGGCACGCACTGCGCGCAGGTCGTCCATGGATCCCTTGAACTTGCGCATCTCGGTCAGCACGCTGATGGCGCTGGCACCGTTCTCGGCGTAAGTCTGTGCAAGGAGGGCTGGGTCTGGGATTTCGGCCATGTGGCCCTTGGAAGGCGAAGCGCGCTTAACCTCGGCAAGAACTTTGATGACACTGGACGGAGCCAGGAAATCGATTGCGTTTAGTGCGGGGGTTGCCGCTAGAGCGGCTTTCTCAACCTGAGCCAGCGAAATATGCTTGGCTCGGTCAGCTGCATCTGCGATGGAACCCGCGTAGAGTTCCTCAAGCATTAGTGGCCCTTGGTCTTGCTTCCGCCAACGCCGTAACCGGCGGCCTTCAGCACCCAACCAACTACGAGTCCGGCTACTGCAAGACCAGCGGATGCCCATACCAGCACAGGCTGCTCGGCCCAGAAGAACCAAGTTCCCAGTGCAGATGCCACCATGATGATGGTTACGGTGGTCCAAGAAGCTACGGAGTTGCCGTGACCTGGGTCGTTGCTAGACATGCTCGCCTTTCTTTACGCTAAAAAAATCTTACCAACGGCGCTATCGCTGGGAGTCCCAGAGAGCAATGTTGTCGCCCTTGACGGGCTTCTTTGCCCCTTTACCCTTTTTGGTCAGCTGGCCTTTTTGGGTCGGCTTGCCCTTCACCGATGCCTCGGACGCGCTTTTGTCGGTGGATGCCACGGCGTACTTGTCGCGCTTCTCCCCCGCCGACCAGGCTCTGGAGCGTAGTGCTACCGCGACCTGAACGGCCAGCAGCAATAGCGAGATGAGGAAGTACAGCAGGGTGAAGTTGCCGCCATTGGAGTGATCGGTGATTGCAGCGGAAATTCCGTCCGGACCACCGCCCGCGATTCCGGAGGCCTTCTCCACCAGGGAATTGGCCTTGACGGATACTGCATCGGTGAGTGAATAGCGCAGGATGCCGAGATTGCCCATCATGAAGATGACCCCGACAGCCACCAGCAACCAGGACACCACCAGACGGACCATTGCGCGCGAAACCGCTACTGCCGCCCAGGCGGCGAGGCCGAAGAGAACCTCGGCGGTCAGGGCTGGGTAGGAGTCAAAGCCGGAGAGATTGAGCTGCTTCTCGGTCTGGCCAAAGTTGTAGAGCACCCAGGTCCAGGGCAGCGAAGCCGCACCCGCCTGAGCCGCAATCAGCAGCGGCCAGAGGGTGAGGAGCGAGCGCTTGGTCAGCAGGCGGCTGGCCGAACCAATTTCGCGATTACTCGACAACGCGCTGCAATCCGTTGGCGGCAACCACGGCTCGAGCTGGAGCGCCGGCCTTGTTTACGGTCTCTTCAAACTCGGTGAGAGGCACGGAATCGAGTACCAGTCCGGCCCCAGCCTGAACTCGCGCTACCCCGTCACGCAGGAATGCGGTTCGGATAGCGATTGCCAGATCGGCGTTGCCGGCGAAGTCGAAGTAGCCAACCACTCCTCCGTAAACTCCGCGGGCGGCTTCTTCCAGATCATCGATGATCTCGAGGGCACGAGGCTTGGGAGCACCGGAGAGGGTTCCGGCCGGGAAGGTGGCCTTGAACACATCAACCGGGTTGATGCCCTCGCGGAGGTCGCCCTCTACGGTGCTAACCAGGTGCATGATATGGCTGAATCGGTGGATCTGCATGAACTCGGTCACGTTCACGCTGCTAGGCTCGCAGACCTTGAGCAGGTCGTTGCGGGCTAGGTCAACCAGCATCAGGTGTTCGGCGCGCTCCTTGGCATCGGCCAGCAATCCCTCGCCAATCTCCTGGTCCTGCTCAAAGTCTTCGCCGCGTGGGCGTGATCCGGCAATTGGGTGAGTGATGGCGCGACCACCCTCAACCTTGACCAGTGCCTCCGGGCTCGAGCCGATCACGGCGTACGGGCCGTCGGCATCCTCAAAGTTGAGCAGGTACATGTACGGGCTCGGGTTCAGCGCGCGCAGCACTCGGTAGACGTCCAGCGGACTGGCCGACACCTCCAGGTCAAAGCGCTGGGAAATGACCACCTGGAACACATCACCGATGCGAACGAAGTGCTTGGCATCCTCAACGGCCTTCAGGAAGTGCTCCTTGGCCACGCGGTGCCTCGCGTTGATCGCGCCTGTCAGGTTCAGCTCGGCAAGCTGGCCGGATGCCGGCTTGAGCAGCTGCTTGCGCATTTCACCGATGCGGTCGACCGCCTCGTCATAGCCAGCGGCCACGTCGGTGGCATCGGTGACAAAGATGTTGGAGACCAGGAGGATGCTGCTGGTGCGGTGGTCAAGGATGACCAGGTCCTGGAACATGGCGAAGGCCATGAGCGGAGCCTTGAAATCTGCCGGTTTAGCGTTTGGCAGGTGCTCAATCTCGCGCACCATGTCCCAACCGATGAGGCCTACCAGTCCGCTGGTGAGCGGTGGTACGTCCGCCACGGCCGGGGTGGTCCAGGCCTCCTGCAGCTGTGCGAGCGCATCCAGCGCGCGATCGGCTAGTGGAGAGCCATCAGGCAGCGCACTGGCTCCGGTAGGGCTATTCCAGACCGGCTTGGTCTTGGTGGTTCCACCCGCAAAGCCGTCGTTGGCCTGGGTCAGGGTTCCGCGGTTATTTACACCGATGAACGAGTAGCGAGCCCAGACGCCCTGCTCGGCCGACTCTAGGAGGAAGGATCCAGGCTTTGCAGCGGCAAGCTTCTCGAAGACCGACAGCGGAGTCTCCGAACCCGAAAACAGGGTCTCGATGACCGGCACGACGCGGTGCTTACGCGCGAGTTCCAGCGCTTGATCGCGAGTTAGGTTGAGGCTCATAGGATTTCCAAGGTATCAAAGCAGGACTCTGT
>JAGWUG010000041.1 GCA_028868555.1 Actinomycetales bacterium
CTGCTTCTGACTCAGCAGGAATTCAAGGACGTTCTAAATCAACGCCAACAGCTGCTGTTCTCCGGGTTCGAGAATCGCCTCAAGCCAGAGTTCACGGCGTTCTTCGACGGTCGTTGTCGCTCAGGCATCTGGGTAAATGCTCTGGTAAGGGATTCCCCCGGTGGCCTCTTCGTTGCATTCAGAGGTGAACTAGACACAGACGGAATCGAGCAGGTGAGGCTCACCTTCCCCATCCTCCGTGCCAGCCTCAGGGCGTTTATGCAGAGCTCCGAAGAAATAAATCCAAACGCAACTCCGATGCTCAGCCCACGTCAAACCCGGATCCTCGTCCTTATGTCCCAGCGCCTGACCTACCGAGAAATTTCTAAGGCGCTCTTCATTTCCGAGTCAACCGTGAAGCAGGAAGCCAAGCGGATCTTCCAGGAGTTGGGTGTGACAAAACGCCTGGAGGCAGTGCGCCTAGCCCAAAAGCTTCACGAATAAAATCCGGCCCCGGTTCTTTCCTAGTTCTCCCATAGGGATAAACGGATTTGACTTTGGGGGAATGCCTTGTAATACTTCTAAACATGAAGTTGTACGCGCAAAAATCAACCGGTTCGGTGACTAGCCAAGTGGCCAACACCGCCGTGATGTGCGCCTGTATGCGAATGTGCCGCTAGTTTTTCGCACCCGCGGATACCAGCCAAGGCACCAGCACCCCCGCTCGAAACGCATACCAACAACCTAAGGATTTAGAAAATGTCAATCGCTCTTCTCAACCAGAACAACGCAGCCACCTCCGCACCGGTCCAGACCGAAGCCCGCGGCTTCGCACTATACGTGGGCATCGATGAGGCAACCGCGGCAGCGGCTGGCGTTACCCTCGCCGAGCTGGTGACCGCCCTGCGCGCCACCGTGGCCGAGCTGGTTCCAAACGCCGCGAAGGAAACCTATGCCGCTGTCGCACTCGCCCCGGTAGGCACCGGTGGCCGCAACATCGATGTGGTTCGCACCGCTCTGCACGACCCACGCTCGCTCGACCGTCTCGTTGAGGCCAACCAGGAAGACCAGGCCGCCAAGGGCGTTGTGGTTGACCTCACCCGCCACAAGATCTTCGTGGACGGCTCCAACGCCGAGTTCACCTACAAGGAGTTTGAGCTCCTCAATTACCTGATTCAGAACGAGGGCGAGACCATCACCCGTCGCGAGCTGGTAGACGCCATCTGGAGCGAAGACTCCGAGGACGCCCCGAACGACCGCACCATCGACGTTCACATTCGTCGCCTGCGTTCCAAGATTGAAGGCTACGAGGACATCATTCGCACAGTTCGCGGCGGTGGCTACCGCTTCGACCGTCACCCAGACGTACTCATCGAGGCATAGCTCGGGTAACCTGTTTCGGTGCCCGAATCACTGCCCGCAGAGTCTCTCGTTGATGCCCTTTCTGGGCGCATCCTCGACCTGATTGACTCCGGCGTCAGCACCCCCATTCTGATAATTGACGGCCGGTCCGCCAGCGGTAAAACCACCCTGGCGGCCCAGCTTCAGAACAAACTATTCAAGGATGGCGAGACCGCCCCGCGAGTAATCCACATGGACGACCTCTACGACGGTTGGTATGGACTACAGGCTGGCCACGACTACCTAGTGCGCAGCATTCTCAAGCCGCTATCGCAGCGCAAGATTGCCAGCTGGCAGGAGTATGACTGGGCTCTGGGTGAGCGCAACCAGTGGCGCGAGTTTGAGGGCGGGACCCCGCTGATCATCGAGGGCTGCGGCAGTCTGAGCCAGAGCACCCGAGAGTATGCACAGTTTGCCCTTTGGCTAGAGGCCGATGAGACTGTGCGTCAGGAGCGCTGGGTGGAGCGCTCGGGTCACGACCACGATCAGTGGTGGCCAATCTGGGCCGCTCAGGAATTAGAGTTTTACGCGCGCGAGCGCTCTGCCGAACTGGCCGACTTCAGCAGCCTAAACGGCTAGGCGGAACGGCCGGCCACTATCCGCGGTTGCTGCGCCAGTTGCGATAGCCCGCAATCAGCGAAGCGATGATGAACCCGAGTGCAATCAGGTAGCTGGCGTTCTTAACGGCTGGAATGGTTGCCGCAAAGTAACCGGTGACAGTCAGGCCAACACCCCAAGCCAGTGCTCCAACCAGGTTGGCGCTGAAGAACTTGTAGTAGTTCATGTGAGCAATGCCGGCAATGACTGGAACAAAGACTCGAGCCCAAGGCATGAAGCGGCCGATGACCATGGCCCACCAGCCCCAGCGACCGTAGAAGGCCTCGCTCTTTGCAATGCCCACCTGAATCCACTTGCCCTGTCGCTTGCTCAGGTAGGGCCGGCCAAAGTGGCGACCTAGGGCGTAACCAACCTGATCTCCCAGCCAGGCCGCAATTCCGACACCGATTGCCATGAGCCAAATGTTCTCGTTTGGCATGGTGGCCGAAACCAAGCCGGCGGCAAAGACCAGGGAGTCGCCGGTAATGAACGGAACGAAGGCACCGATGAAAAGGCCGGTGCCGGCAAAGACCAATCCCCAAACCACCAGATAAAACAGAACTGGGCCCAACGAGGGAGCCCAGTTACTGATTTGGTCAGAGATTGAGGCGGTTAGTGCTGTCTGCATGCCTCAAGCCTAGAAGTTTTTTCGGTTCGTTATGGACGACCGTAGAGAACGATGTCGTCGAGCGACTTGCGGGTACGTGGAGCAACCTCGCGCTCGTGCAGCGGGCCCTCAAGGGTGTCTGCAGGAGCAATCTTGCCAACTACTGCCGAAACGATGAGGTGGATGTTCTCTGGAACCTCGAGGATCTCAGCGGCCTTAGCGATGTCAAGTCCAGCCATCTGGTGAACGTGCAGACCCAGCTCGTGAGCCTGAACCGAGAGGTGAGCCACGGCCTGACCGGCATCGTAGTTAGCAAATGGGTTGACGTTGCCGTCAGCGTTGGTGGACTCTACGCCAACCAGGATGATTGCCGAGGCGTCTGGAGCCCAGGCCTGGTTCCAACCTGCGAGGGTGCCTGCGATTGCGGCGTGGTTCTTGTCCTCGCGGGTGACCACGAAGTAGCGGGTTGGCTGTGCGTTGTTGGCCGAAGGAGCCCAGCGGCCAGCCTCAAGAATGGAGACGAGCTCGTTCTGGGTGAGCTGGTACGACTTGTCGTAGGCGCGTGGCGACCAGCGCTCGGCTAGGACAGAAAGAATAGGTGCGGAAGTTACTGCAGTCTTGTTGGTCATTCCTTTAGTATAGCCCCCCTTTACTGTTTGTTCAAGAGTCTGCCGATGGTTCAACCAGGGTTCACCTCGGCGTTAGGCTAGCGGCGTGACTCGCAAGGCATTTTGGCTCTTTGTAACCTCCAGCATTCTCTGGGGCATCCCCTACGGGCTGATTCGCATTGCCCTGAACGGCTTCAGCCCCTCCAGCATTGTGCTGGCGCGCGTTGTGGTTGGCGCACTCGTTCTCATTCCACTGGCCGCCCGTCGCGGAGTTCTCGCCAGCGCACTCAAGCAGTGGAAATACGTGCTGGCCTTCGCACTGGTTGAGATGGCCGGCCCCTGGATTCTGCTCACCTCGGCCGAGCAGCACATCTCTTCTTCGCTCGCCGGACTGCTCATCGGAACGGTTCCATTCTTTGGTGTCCCGCTCGCCTACTTCCTGGGCGATAAGAGCATCTTCCACCGCCGCACCATCCTCGGTTTAGCCCTCGGTTTCGGTGGTGTGGTCGCACTGGTGGGCATCGATGCCTTTAGTCACGCCGTCAACCCGCTGTGGATTGGCGCCATGCTGCTGGCCGCCCTTGGCTACGCCATTGCGCCTGCAATTGCCGACCAGAAACTTGGCAAGGAGTCATCGATGGCAGTGGCGGGACTCTCCATGGCGATGGTTGCCGTGATCTACGCGGTGCCGGGTTCCATCGGATTTGGCACAATCAACGGGCACGGGGCGCCGATTTCGGCCTGGCTGGCTTTGCTTGCCCTCGGTGTGCTCTGCACCGCCGTTGCGTTCACCTCGTTCTTCGAGCTGATTGCCCAGGTGGGAAGCGCCCGAGCCACCATGATCGTCTATCCCAACCTGACGGTGGCAATCATCATGGGAATTGTCTTCTTAAACGAACCGATCACCACCGGCTTCCTGGTTGGGGTGCCGATGGTGATCGTTGGTTCGTTGCTAGCCAGCCGTAAACACGGCTAGCGCTGAGGCCTCGCGGCCTAGGTACTTCTACTTCTTGCTCTTCTTTGGCAGCTTCTTGAGGATTACTGCCTGGCCAACGTAAACGTTGGCGCCTCTGGTGGTCATGGTTGGCGAGCCGTATAGCTCGTAACCGTCGTTCAGTGCATCCGAGACCTTCTGGCAGAACTCTGCGTCGTCGATTCCGGTGAGCATGCGGTAGCGCTTGCGAGGTGCATCGGTGGCGGCTGGGGCGGCAATAACTGCCGGCGCCTTTACGGCCGCGGCCTTGGCAACGGCTGGCTTCTTAGCGGCTGGCTTGGCGGCAGCAGCGGTCTTCGCCACGGCAGGCTTTGCGGCAGCTGGCTTGGCTGCGGTAGTGGTGGCTGCCTTCGCGGCAGCTGGCTTCTTGGTAGTCATGCCCCAATTTTCGCCGAGTTTGTTCACCTTTTGTTTACTTTGGCTGAGTTAGAAAGTTAATTCTTTGCCAGCAGCCAGAACACTGGCAGCACCGCCATTGCCAGAGTGGCCGCCCCAAGCACCACTTGGCTTACAGGCCCCGATGCCCACCCGCCCAGCAACTTCTTGCTTCTGGCCAGCCACCAGACGATGGCCATGAGCGCCGGAGCGGACAGGCCGTTTAGAACCGCAGCCAGGAACAAGAAGTACATCGGTGGAATGCCGATGAAGTTCAAGATCAGGGCAACGCCCATGGACGCGACGATGATCGAGTAGAAGGCGCGGGCTTGGCGCGGTGCCAGCTCGAGCGATTCGCGCCAGCCGAAGGTCTCGGCCACTGCGTAGGCAGTGGAACCGGCCAGCACAGGCACAGAAAGAAGGCCAACGCCCAGGATTCCCAGCAGGAATAGGAGCCCGGCGAACTTTCCGGCAATCGGCGTTAGCGCCTGGGCGGCATCCTCGGCCGAGTTGATCTGCAAGATGCCGTTGGCGTGCAGTGTGGCCGCGGCGGTGACCATGATGGCAAACATGATGAAGACTCCGGTGAGCATGCCCGAGAAGACATCGCCGCGCATTGCCTGCACGTGGGTGAGGTCAACCTCGGGGCCTTGATCACCGCGCTCCTCAACCTCTTCTGCCGCCTGCCAGAAAAACAGGTAGGGGCTGATGGTGGTTCCGGCCAGAGCAATCAGCAGCTCAAAGGTGGCTTTGGTGAAGTCAATCTTGGGCAGGAACGTGCTTTTCACCACCTGCCCCCAGTCCACCTGGGCCACAAACATCACCGCAACGTAGGCAAGCAGGCTCAGGCAGAGCCAGCGCAGCACCTTGGAGTAGCGGTGATACGGCACCACAATCTCGCTGACCGCGAGAATCACGGCAAAGAGAATCACACCGATGGTCTGATCCACGGGGACGATAAGGCGCAGCGCTGCCGCCATGGAAGCGAGGTCGGCCGCGATGTTCACGGTGTTGGCGAGCGCCACTAGCAGAACCGCGAGGATGAGCACCCAGCGCGGGAGGGTGGCCTTGATGATTGCGGCCAGTCCCTTGCCGGTAACGAGGGCGAGGCGAGCGCAGGCCTCCTGGGTGGCGTAGGCCAGCGGAAGCAGCAGGGGCGCAGCCCAGAGCATTCCGTAGCCAACCTGCGAACCGGCCTGCGAATAGGTGCCGATACCCGATGGGTCATCGTCGGCGGCTCCGGTGACAATGCCGGGGCCCAAGCGGTGGAAGTAACCGGCGGAGCGGATGTTTCCGCGAACAGGGTGGTGTTCTCCCCGACCGGCAAAGTTTCTTAGGTGTTTCCTGCCGCGTCCCGCCATGTCAGTTTTCTCCTAAAAGAGAGTTGGGGTCTCGGTCTTCATGCCACGCATGGAGTCGTAGTCGAGCACCAGGCATTCGATGCCGCGATCACTGGCGACGGTCTTAGCCTGAGGTTTGATTTCCTGTGCCGCAAAGATTCCTCGCACCGGAGCCAGAACCGGGTCGCGGTTGAGCAGTTCCAGATAGCGGGTCAGCTGCTCCACGCCGTCAATCTCGCCACGACGCTTGAGTTCGATGGCCACGTGGCCACCTTTCGGGTCGCGAGCCAGAATGTCTACGGGGCCGATGTCGGTGAAGAACTCTCGGCGAATCAGCTCCAGCCCCTCGCCGGCCAGTTCCAACTGCTCGGCGAGCAGCTCCTGGAGGTGGGCTTCTACGCCGTCCTTGATCAGGCCCGGGTCTTCGCCCAGGTGGTGCTCCAGGTCATCGTGGATTTCAAAGATGTTGATCTGCAGCATGTCTGCGCTCTTCACCTGCTGCACCAGCCAGGTCTCCACCACGCCAAGTTCGCGGGCCTCCGGGCCAGCCTCCTTGCGCTCTATGGTGCACGGTGGGTTCATCCAGTTCAGCGGCTTGTAGCTGCCGGAGTCGGAGTGCACCAGAATGCTGCCGTCGTTCTTGAGCAGCAGCAAGCGCTTGGCGCGAGGCAGGTGGGCGGTCAGTCGACCGGCATAGTCAACCGAGCAGTCGGCAATAACGAGACGCATGGTTTACTTCTTGCCCTCCGCGGCCAGCAGCTTGGCTTCCAGCTTTGCCACCTTTTCCAGCAGGTCACCGATGGCCTCGTCCTGAGTGTTTAGGTGCTCCTGGATTTCCTTGGCGTCGTGCAGGATGGCGTCGGCATCGTTGTAGGTGGCGATGGCACGCTCATCGGCGGACTTGGCCTGAATGTTCTGACCAACGATGATGATTGGCAGCAAAACCAGCTGCAGGAAAGTCTGTGCAATCCAGCTGACGATGACGATGGTGTTCCGGCTGGCGATGGCACCGGGGAGGCTAACCAGGGTGAGGCCAAAGAAAAGGTAGGCGGCCCACATTGTGCCCACCCGGTTGGTGATGGCGAGGCCAAGCTTGGCGTTGAACTTGTGAACTGCCGACTCTTCGTTGGCGCGACGCTTGTGAATGTTGGCGCGAGTAGCCGGACCACGTTCCTTACGCAGTTCGGCGTGCGGATTATTCCGATATTGATACTTGCTTGCCATACCTGAAAGGCTACCCGTCCCAGCTGGGGTTGTTCAGTAAACTTAGGCGCTATGGCCATGAAAATTACGGTTATCGGACTCGGTTATCTGGGCGCTACCCACGCAATTGCGATGGCGGAGTTGGGCCACGAGGTAATTGGTATCGAGGCAAACCCAAAGCGTCTCTCCGACCTCCAGAACGGCATCGTTCCGTTCTTTGAGCCAGGGCTCGATGAGGCACTGCAAAACGTGCTGGCCAAGGGCAACATCAAGTTCCAGGAAGACCACACCGAGGAGAGCCGCGAGGCCGACCTCCACTTCCTGTGCGTTGGCACCCCTCAGCTTCCAGGCTCCTACGCAGCCAACACCGAGTATCTGCACTCTGCCGTGAAGGCGCTGGCGCCATACCTGCGCGAAGACGCAGTGGTTGCCGGTAAGTCCACCGTTCCGGTTGGCACCTCGGCAATCCTCACCCAGGTTCTGGCCGAGGCAGCGGGCTTCACCCCGCACCTGGCTTGGAACCCAGAGTTCCTGCGTGAGGGCACTGCGCTCGAGGACAGCCTCCGTCCAGACCGCATCGTCATCGGTGTGAACGACGAGCGCAGCGCGGAAATGCTTCGCAAGGTTTACGAGCCGATCACCGTTCACGGAAC
>JAGWUG010000042.1 GCA_028868555.1 Actinomycetales bacterium
GGAACGATTAGATAGACGTCACTGGTGGCGCTCTGAAGCAGGAAGCCTCCGCCAATCGGCGAGCCAAACCAGTCCCAGTAGTAGCGCCAGAAATTTCGATTTCCGTAGGCGCTACAGCGGTCACCCGAGCCGTAAAGGTTGTCGAGTGCGGCCTGGTTTGGGGTATAAGGCGTGTAGTAGTAGAGCGCGGCGGTGGCCTGGCTCTTGAGCAAGAAGGTCTTGCTGCCACAACCCGAAACGTTGGCCACCTGGTAGTTGATGGTTACGTTTCTGCCAACGTGCAGATAGGTGAAGGAGCCACCAGGGTTGCCGTACCAGTGGAACTGACTGGCGGCCTTATAGACCTGGTAGAAGAAGCCAAAGGTGCTGCAGGGTCCGGTGTCAGGGCAGTTGAAGCCCATGGCAATTTGGTAGCGGTAGTCGGCCGGCTTTGTGGTGCTCGGCTGGCCATTGGAGCCCGGCCAGTAAGGATTGGTGCTGGTGACCAGACCCTGCTCCTTCTGGAGGGTCACCAGAATCACTCGCGGGTTGATGTTGCAGGCGCGCGCGATGATCTCAATCATCTTGGATGCGCGGACATCGGTGGTGGCCTCAATCGCGTTGCAGCGACCAGCCGAGGCTGGCATGGCCGGAATGTCGGTTCGGTAGTAGCGAAGGCAGGTGAAGTCGCCCACGTTGGCTGCTGGCGCCAACTTACATCGGGGCACCTGCTGGTCCAGGAAGGTCTGAATTTCAGGAGCATCCATGGTGCCAAAGTCATAGAAAACGCTGTCACCGATGATGAGACCCGGGTCGAACATGGAACCCGAAAGTGCCTTGGCCGGAGGGGTTGCAATGGTTAGCCCGACAACGCTCGAAAGGGCCAACACCACCGTGGTGATGAAGGCCCAGACGCGCGAGGACCGGATTTTCATTATGGAATCGTGATGGCCTGACTCAGACTGCTACCCACGTAGCCGGCCGATTTGTAGGTGACGGTGACGGTTCCGGTGCCGCTGGTTAGGCCGTTCAGGCCCAGTTCCATCGGGAAGCACTGGGTGGTGTCAACGTTGCTTTCGGCGCGCACGGTCTGCTGCTTGTTGGTGCTACCGCTAACCACCGTGATGGTGCAGGAGCCACCGTCTTCGGAGACGTTGGTGATCTGCGCGATCACATCGATGACGCCAGCGGTGGCATCTACCTGAACCTGCATCAGCTGCACCTTGGCAGCCTGCACCGGAACCGAGCTCTGAGTAGGGCTAGCCGAGTTGGTTGGCGTTGGCGCGCTGGTATTGGTGCTGGTGGGGCCGTCGGTAGGGAAATCGGTGGCACCCCAGTGCGGGTAAAGCATGCTGCATCCGCTGAGGCTGAGGGTTAGCAGGGTTGCGGCTGCAACCACAAACCCGGACCTGACTTTGTTCATTTGCTTCGTCCTTCCGGAATGCTTAGCAACTATTTTCCGCTAGCAGCCTTGTGAATTGCCTGTTGAACCATGGCGTGGATGGCTGTGAAATTCGGGTGAACTACGTCGACGGTAGGAGGCACCAGCTCCAACTTCTGGATTCCCAGCTTCTTAGCCTTGAGGGCCAAATCTAGGTAGGTGGAAACCATTCCGTTTGGAATGTTGGTGGTCAGCAGCTGGCGACCCGCGGCAGCGATGTCCTTGAAGTGCGAGAGCACGGTAGCAGGATCCATCTGAGCGAGCATGGCATCCTCTACCTCACGCTGGCGCTGCATGCGGGCGTAGTCGCTGGAGCCGTGACGGGCACGGGCGTACCAGATTGCCATCTTGCCGTCCATGTGCTGAACGCCCGGCTCAATCCAACCCTTCACGTTGATTGGCTGGCCGTTCCAGTCTTCCTGGCCACCGATTGGAAGTCGGTCCTTCACATCGATGGTGATGCCGCCGAGAGCGTTGATGAGGGCCTTGAAGCCGGCCATGTCCACCAGCACGTAGGACTGAATGGTGAGGCCGGTGACGCCCTCGATGGCTTCCTTGGTGGCCTCCACGCCAGGGTTGGAGCCCTGCTTAACCGCGTTTGGATAGAGGTCGGAGTGGCTGTCGGTTACGTCCTTGTAGATGGCGTTGATCAGACAGACGTCGCCGCAGTTGTAGCCGTCGGGCCAGAGTGCCTGCATCGGTGAGCCCTTGGCGAATGGGGCACGCTGCAGGTTGCGCGGAATGCCAATGTTGACCACCGAGCCGGTTACCGCATCGATGCTGAGCACCGACATGGAGTCTGGCCGGAGACCGAGGCGGTCGCGGGCGGCGTCGCCTCCCATGAGCAAGATGTTGTAGCGGCCGTCAACGGGCTGGGTGAAGCCCTGCTGGGTGAAGAGGCCACCCATGAGGTTGGACTGAACGCCGGCCAGGTTGCCCGCGTAACCAATTGAGCTGGTGCCCAGGATGCCCACGGCCAAGATGCCGCCGAGGGTGACCCAGCGCAGCTTGCCCGGGATGCGGTTGATGCGCAGCAGTCGCAGGGTGTCCAGGGCTAGAACCGCGAAGACCACGGCGTAGAGGATCAGGAAGGCTGCCAGCGCGCCGTCCAGGAACGGAGCGGTGACGATGAAGAAGAGCCAGGAGCGGTTGACCACGAACAGGACCGCGGCCACGATGAACAGCGCCCAGTAAACAAAGGTGGCAATCAAACCGATGCGACCGATTCGGCGGTTACCGGCAATCAGCTGGGCCGAACCCGGAATGAGCAGGGTCAGCAGAATGAGCCACCACGCGCGCTTGGCGATGTGCTCACCGCTGGCGCGGTCGATATTGCGGAAGGGGCTGGTGGAACTCATAAGCGCTTAGAGCGAGGCCTTCAGCTTGGCGTTCTTCTCGGCCACCTGGTCCTTGAGGGTTGCCGCGAAGGCATCCAGCTTGGCTGCCAGGGCTGCATCGTAGGCACCGATGATGCGGGCGGCGAGGATGCCTGCGTTCTTAGCGCCACCGATGGACACGGTTGCAACCGGGATTCCGGCGGGCATCTGGACGATTGAGAGCAGGGAGTCCATGCCGTCAAGGCGGGCCAGCGGCACCGGTACGCCAACTACCGGGAGGGTTGTCACCGATGCGAGCATGCCTGGAAGGTGGGCAGCGCCACCGGCGCCGGCGATGATGACCTTGAGGCCACGGCCAGCGGCGGCCTTGCCCCACTCCACCATGCGCTCTGGAGTTCGGTGGGCGCTGAGCACCTCAACCTCGAACTCGATTCCAAATTCCTTGAGGATTGCGGCCGCCTCGGACATCACGTTCCAGTCCGAATCAGACCCCATGACCACGCCAACGATTGGGTTTGTCATTTGCACTCCTCCTCCAGGCGCGAAAACTCGCGCCGGTACAGGGAAATTTTATTCGCCGCGGAGGATTTTGGCGGTAGCCCGCGCCTCGGCGAGTGCCCATTCGGCATTTCCGGCCACCACAGTGACGTGACCCATCTTGCGGCCGGCGCGAGCACCCTTGCCGTAGGTGTGGATCTTGGCCTCCGGGTGAGCGCTCATCGCGGCCTCATAGTGCGGAAGGAAGTCGTTGGAATCGTCCACGCCCAGCAGGTTCACCATGACCGCGTGGGCATCGGTGGCTTGGGTGGAACCGAGCGGCAGATCCAGCACGGCGCGCAGGTGCTGCTCAAACTGACTGGTCACGCTGCCCTCGATGGAGAAGTGGCCGGAGTTGTGTGGGCGCATGGCCAGCTCGTTGATGAGTAGGCGGCCGTCGGCGGTCTCAAACATCTCAACCGCAAGAACGCCGGTCACACCAAGGCCATCGGCAACTCCGCGGGCAATCTCGGCGGCGCGCTCCAGAGTCTCCTCCGATGCATCCGGTGCCGGAGCCAAGACCTCGGCGCAGACACCGTTCTGCTGGGTGGTCTGAACCAGCGGCCAGGCTCGGAAGTCGCCGTTCGGCGTGCGGGCGCTCAGCTGAGCCAGCTCGCGGGTGAAGTTGACCTTCTCCTCGGCCAGCAGGTGGCCACCAACCTTGGCCAGACCCTCGGGGCTCAGCCAGTCTGCAGCATCGGAGGCGCTGGAAACCACGCGCACACCCTTACCGTCGTAGCCGCCGATTGGGGTCTTCAGGATGGCAACGCCGCCGTGCGCCTCGATGAAGGAGTCGAGCGAGTCAGCGTCATGAATCTCGGCCCAGTCCGGCATGGGCAGGCCGAGCGCACCGAGGCGCTCGCGCATCTTGAGCTTGTTCTGGGCGAAGGCCAGCGCCTTGCTCGGTGGCTGGACGCTCACGCCGTTAGCCTCGAGGGCCTCAAGTACGCTGAGCGGAACATGCTCGTGATCGAAGGTGATCACATCGACAGTCTTAGCGAACTCGGCCACCACGTCAAGCTTGTTATAGTCGCCCACCTGCGACGTAGCGAGGGCGGCGGAAGAGCCTTCGGCCTCTGCCAAAACGTTGAGGCTGATGCCCAGGTTGATGGCGGGCGGGGTCATCATGCGGGCCAGCTGGCCGCCGCCGATGACGCCTACGCGAAGAGAGGACACTTGGGCTCCTTAGTTCTGTGGCATCGGCTTGAGCCGTGCCACCAGGTTGCTGAGTTCTTGGGAAACGAGTTTTGGCTTTGGTAGGCCGCGGAGCTCAAGTGGCTCCTCGGCGAACAGGTGCAGGCTCACCACTCCGGTGGCAAATTCAACGCGCTGAACCTCGGCCAAACTAACCGAGCGATAGTGCTGACCCCAGAGTCCGGACCGGGCAACCACGCGGGCAGTGGTGATGTCGGTCCAGGCGGTGAGGTAGCGGAGGGTTGGAATCACAAATCCAAAGAGGGCGATGGCTCCGCAGACTCCGAACAGCAGGTAAGACTGCCACGCCTGAGTGGCATCTACTCGAGCGTAAAAGAAGGCTAGGAGAAATGCGGCTAGAGCCAGAAGCAAAGTGGGCAGAATGAGTCGCGAACCGCGAGCGCGGAAACGCCCCAGCAAAAATTCGGATTCAAAGCTCACAAATCAATTGTGTCGCAAATGCACGATGTCGCCGGCGGCTACCGGCCAAACCACGCCGTCGGCTTCCAGCACCAGTCGCCCCGAATCATCGATGGTGACTGCCTTGCCAAGTTGTTCTGTGTCACCGGGAAGAATTGCTCGCACCGGTTGGCCGAGCGTGACACAGTTATCGATCACGGCTTGGCGTAGGCCGGAGACCACGGCGCTCAGCCGGGCATCGGTGAAGCGCTGATACCAGTAGGACAGCCGCTCCAGGTAACCGGACAGCACCAGGTCAAAACGCTCCTCCAGGCTGAACGGAAGCTCTGCGCCGGCCAAAGTCAGGGAAGTGGCGGTTTCCACGGGAAGTTGCTCCCGGGTTTGGCTCAGGTTAATTCCGGCACCGATGACCACGCCCACCGATGAACCGAAGCGGCTGGCATCACCGCCGCCATTCAGCGGAACCAGTTCACTGAGCACTCCGCAAATCTTCTGACCGGCCACCAAAACATCGTTGGGCCACTTCACCCCAGTCTCATGTCCCTCGCCCAGCAATTCCTGAACGGTCTGCGACATCGCTAGGCCACCCAGCAGCGGCAACCAGCCCAATTTGGACATATCTTCCTGGGAGTCCAAACGTGGGCGTAGCAAAACACTGATGGCCAGCGCGGTGTTTGGCGCGGTTTCCCACACTCGGCCGGAGCGGCCGCGACCCGCCTGCTGGTTGGCTGTGGCAAGCACGGTGAAGTCTGGCAGCGGCTCGGCCTGAACCAGCTGAATCAGCTCCAGGTTGGTGCTTCCAGCGGCCTCGCGCCACTGCAGATTGGGCGTCAACTTGCTGCTGCGTGGAAGGTGCATGAGAGCAGACTAGTGCCTACCAATCGGGTAACAAACCAGCCCTCGCGGGGTTACCAGCGGTAGTCTGTTTCTCAGTATCTAGGAGTGTTAATTGTCAGCTGAGAATCAGACCCCGGATTTGTCCACCACTGCCGGCAAGCTCGAGGACCTTCGTCGTCGCTACCACGAGGCAGTTACCGCGAGCGGTGAGGCGGCAATCGCCAAGCAGCACGCTAAGGGCAAGAAGACCGCACGCGAGCGCATCGAACTGCTGCTCGACCCAGGTTCGTTTGAGGAACTCGACGAGTTCGTTCGCCACCGCTCCAACGCCTTCGGCATGGACAAGGCCCGCCCATACGGCGACTCGGTCGTAACCGGCGTTGGAACCATCAACGGCCGCCAGGTGGCAATCTTCAGCCAGGACTTCACCATCTTCGGAGGCTCGCTCGGCGAGGCCGCCGGAAACAAGATCATCAAGGTCATGGACCTGGCAATCGCCACGGGAGTGCCGCTCATCGGCATGCTCGACTCGGGTGGTGCTCGCATCCAGGAGGGTGTTATCGCCCTCGGTAAGTACGGCGAAATCTTCAAGCGCAACACCATGGCCTCCGGAGTAATCCCGCAGATTTCCATCATCATGGGCCCAGCCGCCGGTGGTGCCGTCTACTCCCCTGCGCTCACCGACTTCGTGATCATGGTGGACAAGACCTCCAACATGTTTGTGACCGGTCCAGACGTAATCAAGACCGTGACCGGCGAAGACGTTGGCATGGAGGAACTTGGTGGCGCACTGACCCACAACAAGACCTCGGGTGTTGCCCACTATCTGGCCTCCGATGAAGACGACGCCATCGACTACGCGCGTTCGCTGCTGAGCTACCTGCCGGAGAACAACCTGGCCGAGACCGTGGCATACGCTCCCGCCGGTGAACTGGTTGTCACCGATGCAGACCGCGAACTCGACACCCTGATTCCAGACTCGCCAAACCAGCCGTACGACATGCACGCTGTGATTGAGTCGATTGTGGATGACGCGGAGTTCCTCGAGGTTCAGGCGCTCTACGCTCCAAACATCATCATCGGATTCGCCCGCATCGACGGTCGCTCGGTTGGAATCATTGCCAACCAGCCACAGCAGATGGCCGGAACCCTCAACATCGAGGCCGGCGAAAAGGCCGCCCGCTTCGTTCGCTTCTGCGACGCCTTCAGCATTCCGATCATCACCCTGGTTGACGTACCTGGCTACCTGCCTGGCACCGACCAGGAGTGGGCTGGAGTAATCCGTCGCGGAGCCAAGCTGCTCTACGCCTACGCCGAGGCCACCGTTCCACTGGTTACCGTGATCACCCGCAAGGCCTACGGTGGCGCCTACATCGTGATGGGTTCCAAGCAGCTCGGTGCTGACATCAACCTGGCCTGGCCTACCGCGGAGATCGCGGTTATGGGTGGCCAGGGTGCCGTCAACATTCTCTACCGCGGTGAGATCAAGAAGGCTGAAGAGGAAGGCGCAGACGTCAATGCCGTCCGCACCAAGCTCGCCAACGAATACACCTACAACGTGGCTAGCCCCTTCCTCGCTGCAGAGCGTGGAGAGCTGGACGGCGTGATTGAGCCAGCACAGACCCGTGTTGCCGTGACCAAGGCACTGCGTGCCTTGCGCGGCAAGCGTGCGAGCCTGCCTCCCAAGAAGCACGGAAACATCCCACTGTGACCCTCGAAAACGTGCGCTTCCTCACTCAGGGCGTCAGCCCTGAGGAGAAGGCTGCCGTGCTCGCCGTCCTCGATGCAC
>JAGWUG010000043.1 GCA_028868555.1 Actinomycetales bacterium
ACGTAATCACCGACGATGGACTCGTAGTCCTGGCATCGGAGATTGGCGTAGCCAACATTGACCCGGCCAAGATCGTGCGCAAGGGCCGCCTGCAGCCAGGCCGCATGTTCATCGCCGACACCGTCTCCGGTCGCCTGATTGACGACGACGAGATCAAGGCCGAGATTGCCGCTCAGGAGCCGTGGGGCGAGTGGTTGGACTCCAACCGCATCCACCTGGAAGACCTGCCAGAGCGCGAGCACATCAACTACACCGCCAGCTCCATCAACCGCCGCCAGCGCACCTTCGGTTACACCACCGAAGACCTGCGTGTTCTGCTGGCACCGATGGCCAAGACTGGCGCCGAGCCAGTTGGCGCGATGGGTTCCGACACCCCGATTGCCGCGATCTCGAACCGCCCACGCGTGCTGTTCGACTACTTCGTTCAGCAGTTTGCTCAGGTAACCAACCCGCCGCTGGACTCCATCCGCGAAGAGGTTGTTACCTCGCTCAGCACCTCGATTGGCCCTGAGGGCAACCTGCTGAAGGCAACTCCAGCCAGCGCCCAGCAGATCAGCTTGTCGTTCCCGGTTCTTTCCAACGATGACGTCTCCAAGATCAAGCACATCGACGAGATGCCTGGTCTGGGTACCGCCTTCACCGTTGAAGGCCTTTACCGCGTTGACGGGGGAGCAGAGGCTCTTTCGGCTCGCATCCGTGAGATCTTCGACGAGGTTGACCAGGCCATTCAGGAGGGCGCCAAGTACCTGGTGCTGTCCGACCGCGACAGCAACCGCGAGCTTGCCCCAATTCCATCCCTGCTGCTTACCAGCGCAGTTCACCACCACCTCATCCGCACCGGTCAGCGCACCCTCGTTGGCCTGGTTGTTGAGGCCGGAGACGTGCGCGAGGTTCACCACGTTGCAGCCCTGATCGGCTACGGTGCCGCCGCAGTCAACCCTTACCTCGCCATGGAATCCTGTGAGCAGATGGTCAAGGATGGAATGATTCAGGGCGTCAGCATCGAGAAGGCCTCCAAGAACCTGATCAAGGGTCTGGGCAAGGGTGTTCTCAAGATCATGTCCAAGATGGGCATCTCCACCGTTGCGTCTTACGCCGGTGCCCAGGTATTCGAGGCAATCGGTCTGAGCCAGGAGTTTGTAGACACCTACTTCACCGGCACCGTTAGCCAGCTTGGCGGAATTGGCCTCGAGGTTATCCACGAGGAAAACGCCGCTCGTCACCTGCACGCCTACCCAATCGATGAGGCAGCCAACGTGCACGAGGAGCTCGAGGTTGGTGGAGAGTATTCCTGGCGCCGCGAGGGCCCGGCTCACCTCTTCAACCCAGAGACCATCTTCAAGCTGCAGCACTCCACTCGCACCAAGAGCATGGAGATCTTCCGCGAGTACACCAGCGCGATCGACGAGCAGGCCGAGAACCTGATGACCCTCCGCGGTCTGTTCACCCTGCGCACCGGCGTTCGCCCTGCAGTGAACATCGACGAGGTTGAGAGCATCTCTTCCATCGTGAAGCGCTTCAGCACCGGTGCCATGTCCTACGGTTCCATCTCCAAGGAAGCTCACGAGACTCTGGCAATCGCCATGAACCGCCTGGGCGCCAAGAGCAACACCGGAGAGGGTGGAGAAGACGTTGAGCGTCTGCTCGACCCAGAGCGCCGCTCGGCCATCAAGCAGGTCGCTTCCGGTCGCTTCGGTGTAACCAGCATGTACCTGACCCACGCCGACGACATCCAGATCAAGATGGCTCAGGGAGCCAAGCCTGGTGAGGGTGGCCAGCTGCCACCAAACAAGGTTTACCCATGGATTGCTCGTACCCGTCACTCCACCGCAGGTGTAGGCCTCATCTCGCCTCCACCACACCACGACATCTACTCCATCGAAGACCTCAAGCAGTTGATCTTCGATGTGAAGCGCGCTAACCGCGAGGCTCGCGTTCACGTCAAGCTGGTCTCCCAGGTTGGAATCGGAACCGTTGCCGCCGGTGTTGCCAAGGCAAAGGCCGACGTAATCCTGGTTTCCGGTTTCGACGGTGGAACCGGTGCCAGCCCGCTGAACTCGCTGAAGCACGCCGGAACTCCTTGGGAGCTCGGCCTGGCTGAGGCTCAGCAGACCCTGATGCTCAACGGCCTTCGTGACCGCGTAACCGTTCAGGTTGACGGCCAGATGAAGACCGGTCGCGACGTAATCGTTGCCGCCCTGCTCGGCGCCGAGGAGTATGGCTTTGCCACTGCTCCGCTGGTGGTTGAGGGCTGCATCATGATGCGCGTCTGCAACCTGGACACCTGCCCAGTTGGTGTTGCAACTCAAAACCCAACCTTGCGTGCCCGCTTCACCGGTCAGGCAGACCACGTTGTGAACTTCTTCGAGTTCCTGGCTCAGGAGGTACGCGAGTACCTGGCCGCTCTCGGTTTCCGCAGCCTCGACGAGGCAATCGGTCACGCCGAACTGCTGGACATGAACCGTGCCATCAGCCACTGGAAGGCAGACGGTCTCGACCTCAGCCCAATCCTGGCCGGCCCAAGCTTCCCAGCTACCGACAGCCGAATCCGCTCCACCAGCCAGGACCACGAGCTCGAGAAGCACTTCGACCACAAGCTGATCTCGGCAGCCGCTAGCGCCCTCAAGGACGCCAAGCCGGTTGTAATCGACCTGCCAATCACCAACGTTGACCAGGCCGTGGGAACCATGCTCGGCAATGAGCTGACCAAGGCCTACGGTGCAGAGGCACTCCCAGAGGGAACCATCACTGTGAACCTCACCGGTGCAGCCGGTCAGTCCTTCGGTGCCTTCGTTCCAAAGGGCATCAAGCTCTCGCTCTCCGGCGACAGCAACGACTACGTTGGCAAGGGCCTCAGCGGTGGAACCATCGTTGTCAAGCCGCACGCTAACTCGCTGTTCCTGGCCGAAGAGAACATCATTGCCGGAAACGTTATTGGTTACGGTGCCACCAGCGGCTACATGTTCCTTCGCGGAATCGTGGGAGAGCGCTTCCTGGTTCGTAACTCTGGTGCTCAGGCAGTTGCCGAGGGCGTGGGCGACCACGCTCTGGAGTACATGACCGGTGGTGTCGCGGTAATCCTCGGCAAGACCGGCCGCAACCTCGGTGCCGGCATGTCCGGTGGTGTTGCCTACGTCTACAAGCTTCGCGCGGACCGTGTGAACCATGAGTCACTGGCCGCCGGTGAACTTCACCTCGGTGCACTTGACGCCTCCGATGCAGCCACCCTGAAGGGCCTGCTGGAGCGTCACCTTGCCGAGACCGGTTCCTCGGTTGCCGAGCGCGTGCTGGGCAACTTCGAGGCCGAACTGGAGCACTTCGTTCGAGTTCTGCCGCGCGACTACGCATCGGTGCTGAGCATTCGCGAGAAGGCTATTTCTGCTGGCGTTGACCCTGACTCCGAGAAGGTCTGGGCCGAGATTCTGGAGGTTACCAATGGCTGATCCAAGAGGATTCCTGAAGGTCACCGAGCGCGAGACCGCTAAGCGTCGTCCCGTTGCCATCCGCATCAAGGACTGGAACGAGGTCTACGAGCAGCGCGACCAGGCCGTTATTCGCACCCAGGCTAGCCGTTGCATGGACTGTGGCGTGCCTTTCTGCCACCAGGGCTGCCCTCTCGGCAACCTGATTCCAGAGTGGAACGACCTAACCTGGCGCGACCAGGGCAAGGCCGCCAGCGAGCGTCTGCACCAGACCAACAACTTCCCTGAGTTCACCGGCCGTCTGTGCCCTGCTCCTTGCGAGTCTTCCTGCGTGCTGGGAATCAACCAGCCTGCGGTGACCATCAAGGAGATCGAGGTTTCGATCATCGACCAGGCCTTCGACAAGGGCTTTGTCACTCCGCACGCTCCTGAGCGCATGACTGGCAAGACCGTTGCCGTTGTGGGTTCCGGTCCTGCCGGTCTGGCAGCAGCTCAGCAGCTGGCCCGCGCTGGCCACACCGTTGCCGTTTACGAGCGCGATGACCGCATCGGTGGTCTGCTTCGCTATGGAATTCCAGACTTCAAGATGGAAAAGCACCACATCGACCGTCGACTGGCTCAGTTGGAGGCAGAGGGTGTTCGTTTCCGCGCCGGCGTGAACATCGGTGTGGACATCACCTGGGAAGAGCTGCGTAGCCGCTACGACGCCGTCCTGGTTGCCACCGGAGCCACCAAGCCACGCGACCTGGGTGTTGCTGGCCGCGAGCTCGAGGGCGTTCACTACGCCATGGACTACCTAACTCAGTCCAACCAGGCTGTTGCCGGAGACTCGGTCGAGGGTCAGATTTCTGCCGCCGGAAAGCACGTCATCGTGCTCGGTGGTGGCGACACCGGTGCCGACTGCATCGGTACCGCAACCCGTCAGGGCGCGCTGAGCGTGACCACCTTTGCCATTGGCAAGCAGCCCCCAGCTGAGCGTCCAGGACACCAGCCTTGGCCAACCTTCCCAACCCTGTTTGAGGTTGCCAGCGCCCACGAGGAGTTCGGCGAGCGTCAGTACCTTTCTTCCACCGTTGAGTTTGTGGGGGAGAACGGCAAGCTGACCGGCGTAAAGGTTGCCGAGACCGAGTTTGTTGACGGTAAGCGTCTGCCAAAGGCCGGTACCGAGCGCATCGTTCCAGCCGAGCTGGTTCTGCTCGCACTGGGCTTCACCGGAGTTGAAGGTGAAACTCTCGCTGACCAAAGCGAGGTTTCCATCGACAACCGAGGTAATGTAGCCCGTGACGCAAAGTACGCCACCAATGTAGATGGTGTTTTCGTCGCAGGAGACGCTGGCCGTGGCCAGTCCCTGATTGTTTGGGCTATTGCCGAAGGTCGCGCCGCCGCTGCCGCGATCGATGAATACCTGGAAGGCACCACCGAGCTACCATCGCCGGTGAAGCCAACCGACCGACCAATCTCCATCTAGTCCTAGACGGAGAAAACCAAGGAATTCGGGATCTCCCCGATGACCGGAAGCAGGAATAAATGAGACGCGCAAAGATTGTTGCGACCCTCGGCCCAGCGGTAAGTTCTTACGAGAACCTCCGCGCCATCATTGACGCGGGTGTTGACGTAGCCCGCATGAACCTCAGCCACGGCTCCTATGACGTGCACGAGGAGATCTACCGCAACGTGCGTAAGGCTGCTGCCGACGCAGGTAAGGCGGTTGGCGTATTTGTTGACCTTCAGGGTCCAAAGATTCGCCTCGGCAAGTTCGTTGAAGGTCCTCACTACCTCGAAAAGGGTGACGTCTTCAAGATCACCATCGACGAGATCATGGGCACCAAGGACATCTGTGGCACCACCTTCAAGGGTCTGCCTGGCGATGTAAAGCCTGGCGACATGCTGCTGATTGACGACGGCAAGGTTGCGCTGCGCGCCACCGATGTGACCGACACCACCGTTACCACCGTGGTTGAGGTTCCAGGAAACGTATCCAACAACAAGGGCATCAACCTGCCTGGTGTTGCAGTGAACGTTCCTGCTCTGTCAGAGAAGGACGAGGCTGACCTCCGCTGGGGCCTCAAGCTCGGCATCGACATGGTTGCCCTTTCCTTCGTTCGTGACGCTTCGGACATCGTCCGCGTCCACGAGATCATGGCCGAGGAAGGCATCTTCGTGCCAACCATCGCCAAGATCGAGAAGCCTCAGGCAGTCGACAACCTCGAAGAGATCATCGACGCCTTCGACGCCATCATGGTTGCCCGCGGTGACCTGGGTGTTGAGCTTCCGCTCGAGCAGGTTCCGCTGGTTCAGAAGCGCGCCGTTGAGCTCAGCCGTCGCTGGGCTAAGCCGGTAATCGTTGCCACTCAGATGCTCGAGAGCATGATTGACAACCCGCGCCCAACCCGCGCCGAGGCTTCCGACGTTGCCAACGCCATCCTCGATGGTGCCGACGCCGTAATGCTTTCGGGCGAGACCAGCGTTGGTAAGTGGCCGGTTGAGACCGTTGCCACCATGGCCAAGATCATCGAGAACACCGAAGACCACGGCATCGACCGCATTGCTCCACTGGGCACCCGCCCACACACCCACTCGGGTGCAGTGTCGCTGGCCGCTGTTGAGATTGCCGAGCTGCTTGGTTGCAAGTACGTCTGTGTCTTCACCGAGTCGGGCGACAGCTTCCGTCGTGTTTCGCGCCTGCGTAGCAGCGTTCCGCTGTTGGCATTCACCCCAAGCGAGACCAACCGCAACCGCCTGGCACTGAGCTGGGGCGCAAAGAGCTTCCTGGTTTCGCCAGTGAAGCACACCGACCAGATGATGTTCCAGGTTGACGAGCTGCTGCTCGCCAACGACCTCGCCAAGGTTGGCGAAGAGGTTGTCATCGTTGCAGGTACCCCTCCTGGCATCCCAGGTTCCACCAACTCGCTGCGCGTTCACCGCGTGGGCGACGCCGTAAACGGTGTGGTTCCTGCTTTCCAGAACTAACGTTTAGAGCAAGAACGGGTCCAACCTTCGGGTTGGGCCCGTTTTTTCGTTTCTGGAGTTATCTCCACTGAAGCAAATCCATAACAACCTCGAAACATTTGGCTGATTTCATTGAAGCAGGCTGGAAACCAAGCCCCGCCTATTAGTCCAACGATGGAGGCCCGACATGACAGTTCAACTTTTGGTTATTGGACCCGCGGGTTCCGGAAAATCCACCGTGGGTCGTCAGGTGGCTGGTCGCCTCGGAGTTCATTACATCGATGGCGACCAGCTCCACCCTCGAGCAAACCTAGACAAGATGGCGAAGGGAACTCCGCTTAGTGACGACAATCGCGACGAATGGGTTCAAAATATCCTGGGAGAACTGGCAAAGGGAAACGTTGTCATAGGGGCCTCCTTACTCAAACAGCAATATCGCCAGCTGATAAATCGCGAGATACAACAGGTTTGGTTTGCACAACTTGATGCTCCGCGCACCGTTTTGGAGGCCAGGCTAGAGGATCCAACCGGTTCACTCTTCAGGAAGCCGCTGCTAACCAGTCAGTTGGCGATTTTTGATGACCTGGGTAAACATGAACCCGGCAAGAAGTTCGACGCTACCAAACCCGTTAACGACTTGGTGAGTGAGATTATCAGCCAAATGCGCGCTGAGTTCGGCACGTCCGCTGTGGGCTAGCGCGGCAGCTTGCAGGCCGGGGTTCCGCCCGGCAGCAGGTGGCGGAAGCGGGCCGTCAGGCGGTAGCCAAGGCGCGCGAGCCAGCAGATCGGTGGAACAAGTATCAGGTAACCCACAATGGTCAGCAGCGGGCGCTTCTGCAGGATCAGGAGCTGCGCGAATGCCTCGTGGCCCGAGTACTTCTCGCCGGTGGCGTTGACCAGCCAGACTCGATCTGCGGTCTGGGGTTCAAGAAGGCCATACAGCGTTACATCGGTGAGTTGCCACGCAACGGCATTGATGGGGGAGCGGGAGTGCGCAACGATGTAGTTGGCGGTGGAGGTACAAAACCCACAGTCACCGTCAAAGATTAGTGTTGCAGCTGTTGCTGTCATGATTGGTGCCGAAAGCGGGACTCGAACCCGCACTCCTTTCGGAAAAGCATTTTGAGTGCTCCGCGTCTGCCATTTCGCCACTTCGGCT
>JAGWUG010000044.1 GCA_028868555.1 Actinomycetales bacterium
CATCGCCAGACCAAAGGTTCCGCTGGAGATGATCCAGACGATCTCGCGGCGACGAATCCATGGCTGAGCCAGCAGCGGCAGCACGATGAGCGCGCAGAGCACGATGCCTTCAACGCGCGAGGTAGACGCCGTGAACACACCAAGGCAGACCACCAGCAGTTGCTCGCGGGTCACGTGGTACTCGCGCACTGCAACCACAATGGCAATCGCGGCGGCCAACATTCCAACCGCGGTGAGCGTGTGACCGTTGACGTAGAAGATTGCTCGCACCGGCATGACGGTGCTGAAGGTGAGGGCTGCCAGTCCGGCCGAGACCCAGAGCACGCGCTTACGTGGCTGAGTGCCAACCAGCTCGCGGATGGCCCAGATGACCAGGCAGCCGAGGGCGCCAAAGATAAACGGAGTCATGCCACTGAGGAACTGCCCCGATGGCCCGAGCGAAAGCAGCAGCGGGTAGGAGAAGCCGCGCTTGATTGCAGTGTGGCCGTTTAGGAACGCGATGTTGCCGTTGATGTCAAAGAGGTGTGCGAAGGAAAGAATCCAGAGCGAGTCGCCGTGTGGGGTGCCCTGGAAGCCGAGGATGCGCGTGCTGACCACCGCGAGGATGGAGATTCCCGCGCCAAGTAGCAGGTTCTTGTACAGCCCGCGGCCAGCCTGCCAGGCCGAGACCACGAGGCCGAGGGCCAGAATGCCGAAGAAGCTAAAGGCGCCAATCCAGCGCTGGTGCACCATGTTCATGACCGCAAACAGCACATCGCGAATCACAACGGCAATCATCAGACCCGCCGGAACGCTCAGCCACATGTTGCGAATGCCCAGCTGCCAGGCGATGGCAATGCCACCCAGAGAGATGAGCAGGAGTACCGCGAACTCAGTTAGCATTCGGGTCTCCGATCAGGTTGCGGTACAGGTTGCTGTCCAACAGCATGAAAGTCTTCACCTTGCGTGGAACGCGGTTTGGCTGGTCAAAGTCGCTCAGCAGCAGGCTGTCATCAACCTGAACACCGATGAAGGTGCGATAAGGAGCGCTGTTGCCGCCGTCCCAGACAATCCAGAGGTTGCAGTACTTGCTGCTCTGACCGGCGCAGTGAGTGGTGGTCTCGTAGCGGCGGAAGTGGAGCAGGGTCTTCAGCGGAACCTTGCCGCGAATGTCGATTGGGTCCTGGCTGCGGTCAACCGCGTGCACCTTGAAGATGCCAATCAGTTCGCTCTCAAAACCAAAGCCGTTCTTGAAGCGGTCACCGATGTGGTTCACGCTGACGGTGCTGAAGTGGTTGGTGAGCACTACAGGGGCGCCCTCCACCCACTGCGAGTGCTCAATGATGCGGTTGATTCCGAAGGTCTTGTTGTGACCCATGAACGGCAGCGAGTGCGAGAGCACAAACATATTGGCGAAGGCGACTGCCGCGATGGTGACATTCATCACCCAGAAGCGCCAGGACTTTAGGGTGTTCATTTCTTAAACTCCGCCGGTATTGAGGCGTCAAGTTGAGGCTCAAGGTGCTTGGCCCAGCTGGACGTGATGTGACTATTGTCTCGGTAAACCACGAGGTTTCCCTGAACCGGAGAGCAAGTCTTCAGGTTGCAGAAAGATTGGGTCAGGTTGATGACGCCCACGTGCGGCAGACCCTGAACGGCATCCGGCAGTGCGTCCGGTGGAGTCAGTCCGGTGGCGCGGCTAACCGCACACTTCACCGATGCGTGCTGCATCCACATTTCGATGCACGGAACGAAGTTCGGGTCCGGCTTTGGGCTGTCGTGGATGACCAGGAACTTGGTGTGACCGTTGGCGGTGAGCTTCTCCACCATCGACTTGTAGGCGGCAGCAACATCGGCACGGCCATCGGTGACAAGGGTTGAGTTGGAGTTGATGATCAGGTCAAACGGCTGGGTCTGGTTGAGGTAGCTGAGCAACTGCTCGTTCCACCCCATACAGGAGAAGTGCGTCATGTTCGCCGGGAACAGCGCGGGGTCAACCAGGGTGCAGGCACTCTTGCTGATTGCGGTCACGTTCCAGTGGTACTTGAACGCCAGGTCATCCAGAGGTACAAACCACTGACGGGTGTGGCTGTCACCGATGAAGGCAACGCGCAGCTTGCCGGTTGGGTCACCCTTCTGACAGGTGTTGAAACCGAGGCCCTCACGGCTGACCTTGCAGTCCCACTTCTCGCGAGCCTGGGCTCCGCCATTGGTGAGATTGTTCAGCGGCGGGTCCAGCTTGAAGCTGCGGGTGATGCTCTTGAACTGAGCGTCGGCTGCATTGCTCAAACCGCTGCTGAGTCCGAGCAGCAGGAGCATGGCCAGACCGGCGCTCATCAGCTGACGCGCGTTCGGCAGGCGGCTCAGCGGACCGAACCGAACCGGGTCCTCGATGAAGCGCTTGCTCAACCAACCCAGCAGAACGCTGAGTGCAACGATGACCAGTTCGTCATTCAGGGTGGTGGCGTGACGCAGCACCCACGGCGCCAGAATCAGCACCGGCCAGTGCCAGAGGTAGAGCGAGTAAGAAATATCACCGATGAACTGCACCGGCTTGAAGCTCAGCCACCAGTGAGGAATCAGGCGGGACTGGCTCTGGCCACCGTGCAGGGCAAGTACCGCTCCAAGAACCGGGATGCCCGCGTACCAGGAAGGGAAAGGGGTCTTCTCGGTAAAGGTGAAGATGGCGTAGGCCATCAACGCCACACCGGCCCAGAACCACAGTCCGCTGCGCTTGCTCTCAGCCGTTTGGGCAGCGGCGGCATCGGTGCCAGCCCCACTCTTTGGAGACATGCTCACGGCAAGAAGGGCGCCGGCGGCAAACTCCCAGGCGCGAGTGAAGGTGTTGAAGTAGGCGTTCTGCGGCAACACGTAGGTGAGCCAAATGCTGTAGGTCAGGCTGCCAACCAGAATCACACTGAGAACGGTGAGGAGCAGCTTGCGGTTGTTCAAGCGCGGTAGCTTGCGCACGGCATAGAGGGCCAGCCAGAGCACAATCGGCCAGAAGATGTAGTACTGCTCCTCAACCGAAAGGCTCCAGAAGTGCTGGAACGGGCTCTTGGTGCCGTCGTCGGTGAGGTAGTTGGTGACCTTGCCAATCAGAACCCAGTTCTGGGCGTAAAAGGTAGCGCCCAGTCCCTCGTTGGCAACCTTTAGGAACCACGACGGGGTGGTGAACCAGAAGGTGGCCAGGGTGGTGAGCGCGATGGCAAGCAGAGAAGCCGGCAGCAGACGGCGGGCTCGGCGGCTCCAGAAATCGGTGAAATCCACCTTGCCGGTGCGCTGTTCCTGACGCCAGAGTTGGCCGGTAATCAGGTAGCCGGAGATCACAAAGAAGATGTCAACGCCAACAAAACCGCCGGTTAGTTGCTGCGGCCAGACGTGAAAAATGAGCACCGATGCGATAGCCAGGGCGCGCAGGGCTTGAATATCGGCACGAACGCCGTGGTTCTGCCCGCTTTTGCTCACCCACCTAGTTTAATTGGGCATTGTTATGAGCTTTTATAAGGTAGCCAACTCTCCGGTGGGTCCGCGGCGGTACAACCGCAGCAAGCGCCTCACTTTCTTGTTCGCTGCCCTGCGCACTCGCTCACTAATTGCTCGCGACGAACTGGCGAATATCGCCACCGGTGGCGCCTGCGATGCAGAGCTGCTCTATTCGGTGGTTGGCGCATCGGTGCGGATTGTGAACCGCCGAGCACTATTTGATTTGGCCTGGCTGCTCTCAAACCAGCCGGTATTTGAGCACGACCTAACTAACGCCAAGCGCATCTACGACTACTGCCTCAAAACATACGGCCTGGCCGGCATGCCTCAGATGCACAAGGTGAATTTCGCGATGGTGGCCCTGCGCGTTGGCGAGATTGACCTTGCCCGTCGCCTGGCTGCCAAGATCCCGGCCATTCTGCCGACGGTCTCCAAGTTCTACCCAAAGGTGCTCAATTCCTTCCGCATGCAGGTGCTGCAGGAAGGCACCAACAGCGCCTTCATGTTCAACCGCGACTACACGGTGAGCTCCGAGTTCTTGCGCATCGACATTGACAACCCTTTCCGCGGACTCTCGATGCACGACGCCCTGCTTGAGGCGGCAACCCCGGAGGCTCAGGCCTGGCTGGCTCGCCTGAATACCGAGGTCTTCGGCCCAGGTGTGGCACCGATTAGTTTTACTTCCCGCCCGAAGGGCACTCCGCTCGACTCAATCGTGGTCAAGGCCGAGTCCGCTCAGCCTGGAAGTTCAAAGCTGTCCGGGCCCAAGGTGACCGTGGTGATGAGCGCCTTCCAGCCGGACGAACACATCTTCGCGGCGGTGCGCTCAACGCTTGCTCAGACCTACGCCAACATCGAGCTGATGGTCATCGATGACTGCAGCGGTGAGTACTACGACGACATCCTCGAGCAGGTTGCCGACATGGACCCCCGCATCCGTGTGCTGCGTCAGCCGGTGAACGGTGGAACCTACAAGATCCGAAACCGCGCCATGGACGAGGCCACCGGTGAGCTCATCACCTTCCAGGACTCTGATGACTGGATGCACCCGCAGCGCATCGAGCTGCAGGTTGCCAACCTGATCTACCACCCCGATGCAGTGGGCAACATTTCGCTGAGCACCCGCCTGACTGATCGCCTGGAGGCAGTTGAGTCCGGCCGTCGCCTGCGAGTAGGCATCTGCGAGCCGGCGCTGATGTTCTGGCGCATCAAGGTGCGCGACAAGATCGGCTACTTCGATCACGTGCGCAAGAGCGGCGACAGCGAATTCCGCAAGCGCATGAACAAGGCCTTCGACGTGGACTGCCCGGTAGTTCACCCGTTCCGCATCCTCACCATTCAGCGAGCCGACAACGGTGGCCTAACTCAAGGTGACCTCGGCTTCCGCTGGATCACCGAGTTTCGCACCCACTACCGCGACAGCTACCTCTACTGGCACGGCAAGCTGGGCAAGGCTTCAAACTGGCACGTCCCTCGCGAGGGCGGCAACCAGTTCTATGCCCCGCGTGGCGTGACCATGCTCAGCGCCGACGCTCGCGCCACCCGCGAGTTCGACGTGGTTCTGGGTTGCAACCTGCGCGACAACGAGAATGTCCGTGCGGCTCTGGTGCGCTACCAGGAGATTCAGGCCACAGGAGCATCGGTGGCTTTCCTGCAGCTCAACAACATTTACCCGCGCTCGCTCTCGCGTAGCATCGGTGCACCAATTCTTGACCTTCTCAACAGCGGTAAGGCCGAGCTGGTTTACCCGCGCGACCACATTGTGACCAAGCGCCTCGAGGTTTTGGCGCCAAGCAGCTGGCTGATGAGCCACGATGGAACGGAGTTCAACTGGGAGGTTGAGGACCTGGCCATTGTTGACATGAGTCAGGCCCGCGAGCAGTTTGTTCCAGAGGGGCCAACCATCAAGGATGACCTGCGCCTCACCCTGCGCCGCTCGTTTGGGCCTGATGTGGTCGGTGGCCACATCGAGCGCATCGGGGAGTAGTTGGCCCTTTGGGTGCCTAAAACAAGCATTCCCATTTAGATTGCTAAGTGATACTGTGGCGCTATGTCAGTTCCACTTAGCAATCACCCCACCGATGCCCTTGGGCCCACCGGCTGGCCGATTGCGGGCAGTGAGACGGCAATCTGGGAACCCGAAGAATCCGGCCTAGGCACTGCACCTAGGGGTGGGGCGGGAGGAAATTTTCAGCGGACCGTGCCGGCTTCAATCGCCAACTTGCAGTGGAAGCTCGACTCCAAACTGGTTGCTTTCACAGAGGCGGCCGCCCTAAGTGCCACCAAGTATGACGCAAAACTAGACTCCAGCATTTGGAGTTACGACATAGTGCTACTGCGTTCTGAGGCCGCGGCATCGTCGCAAATCGAGAATCTGTCGGCTAGTCCCAGAGCCATCCTCGAGGCGGAACTCGGCAACCGATCCCGAGCAAACGCCAACCTGATTGCCGCAAACACTAAAGCCCTCATTGCCGCCCTCAGCGCAGCGGGGCCAATCACAGTTGAGGCGTTGGTTGAAGTGCACGCCACCCTCATGGAGGGCCAGACTTACCTGAAACCGGGGGCGCTCCGCACCGATGAAGTTTGGATTGGCGGCTCAAGTCCGGTCAATGCAAAGTTCGTGGGAGCCAACCCGTCAAAGCTGCCAGACCTCCTTGAAGACCTTGTGACTTACTGCAACCGCACAGATGTTCCCGTGCTGATTCAGGCTGCTATCGCTCACGCCCAGTTTGAAACCATTCACCCTTTTGAGGACGGCAACGGGCGAGTAGGCCGAGCACTTATTCACCTACTTTTGAGAAACACTGATGTGACCGCCCAGGCGGTATTGCCGATCTCGGGTTCCCTGCTAAAGCGCAGCCGAGATTACTATGACGCACTTGATGCCTACCGTGAAGGTCGACCCGAGCCCATTATTTCCATGGTTTCTCACTCTGTCATGGATGCGGTCCTAAACGGCAGAAAACTCATGGCCGAGGTGGAAATTGCCGAAGGCGATTGGATGTCACGGGTTTCACTCAGGGCTGACTCGGGTGCCTGGCAGCTGATGAAATTTGCACTGAGGCAGCCAATATTCACAGCGGACTATGCGCTCGAAGAGCTGGGTATGGCAAAGGCAAACTTCTACCGCAACGTTGCTGTGCTCGCAGATGCCGGCATTTTGGTTCGCAGCACCTTCGGAAAGGGGCAAGACAGCTGGAGGGCGCCAATGATTTTGGAGGCTATGCAAAACTTCGCGGACCGGGCCGGCTTTAGAACAGCGAGCTAGTTACTCCGAAGTCTTTGGCTTGGCCCTAAACAGGAAGCCCGCGATGAAGCCCGCGCCCCAGCAGATGTGCATGGTTGGAAGCACAGCCAAAACAGCAAGGTGACCGCCGGGCAGCACATTCTTGCCGGCATAAATTCCTAGCAGTGCAACCGCGGCCAGGTAGCCAAGCGGTGCCAGCAGCGGCAGGCTCCAGCCAAGTGCGCCAGCCAAGAGTGAAAGCGCCAGAATCAAAACCAAAACCGGTGGCGCAAAGTAACGCAGGTTTGCGGTGCTCACGCTGCGACGGGTGAGTTCCCCGCGCCAGATGCCGGTGTCGTAGAACTGACGAGCCAGGCGACGCCAGGATGAGCGTGGGTGATATTCCACCTGAAGGCGTGGATCAAACCAGACCACGCGGCCGCTCTGGCGGATGCGGAGGTTGAGCTCCCAGTCCTGCCCGCGAATCACGGCGGGGTCAAATCCGCCCAGCTCCACTAGGGCCTCGCGACGGAAGACTCCCAAATAGACGCTGTCCGAAGGCCCGGCCTCGCCGCCAACGTGGAACGAGCCGCCGCCCAAACCAAATGGGGTGTTGTAGGCCCAGGCCACAGCCGACTGGAACGGGTGATGTCCAACCGCCTTC
>JAGWUG010000045.1 GCA_028868555.1 Actinomycetales bacterium
ACCAGCACGGCAAAGCCAGCTGAGGACAGCGCCATGGCCAGCAACCACGGGCGGTTTGCCTCTTGATAGGCATCGTAGGCGGCAACTGCAACCAGCAGCAACATTGGTATGGCCAGGGTGGCCGTGTAGTACTGGTGCATACCCGAGACGGCCGAAAACATGACCGCGAAGCTGACAAACCAAACCCCTAAGGCAATCAGGTGCGAGCGGTGCCGACCGCGGATGGCTAGGTAGATGATTGCGATCAGCGTGGCAGGGATCAGCCAGGAAATCTGACCAATGACCTGGTGATAAAACAGGCGGATGAGCGCCGGATGACCGCTGAATGGTGGCGTGAAGGTCTTGAAGCTGACCGCTCCAGTGTGCAGACCGGCCATCTTGCCGGAGTTGCCAAAGCGCCCGAGCGCGTTGTAGCCAAAGACCATTTCCCACGGGTTGTTGTGCAGGGTGTTGCCAATGTACGGGCGGCTGGTCGCGGGCGTCAGCCAAACCGCAAGAATCCACATCACCGATGCAGCCGCTGAGATTCCTCCCGCAATCACGAGATCCAAGAATCGCTTCAGGCGGTCTCGGTTCGTGACTCCAAACCACCAGGCCAGTGCCAGCGCCGGCCAGACCGCCCAAGCCATGATCATGTACTGCTGGAACGCGAGGGCGATGGCAAGTCCAGCGAAGATGAGGTGTCTGCGAGTCTGGGTTTGCAGGGCAACAGTGATGCAGTAGGCGGCGACGGCCATAGACAGCAGGAAGGCGCTCTCCGGCTCGTTGGAACGGGCGACCGCATTGATTATGGGTGTGCTTGCAAACAGCAGACCCGCAAAGAGCCCAGCCCAGATGCCACCTAGGCGCTTACCCGCGTAGGCGATGAAAATCACGGCCAAGACAGTGGCAACGCCATTTGGTGCTACCACTGCGGCGTTGTGGAAGCCAATCAGTTTGACGAGTATGGCCGGAATCCAGAAGGAGCCGGGAATCTTGTCCAAAGCTAGGAACCCCGCTGGGTCGGCAGCGCCGAAGAATAGGTTGTGCCAGCTCTGGCTCATGGAGGTTGCCACCATGGCGTAGTAGCCGCTTCGCTCGGCGTGGCTTAGATCCCAGAAGACGTTGAACGCCGCGAATGCGCTGGTCACGAATAGTCCGCTGAACCAGATGATTGCCTGACGATTCTTCACGCCCCAAGTTTCTTGAAGCATGCTGGGCAGAGCCTGAAGAAGCTACTTGGCCACCCGGGTGAATACGTCGATCCAGCTGTGGATTACCGCCTTGCGACGTTCCAGTTTGAATCCCTGCTGAATCAGCAGGTCACGCAGGTGCGCATACTGAGGCTGCTCGCTGCTCTCCTCCAGCACCAGGATGCGCCTGTGGGCTGCGAACGAACCAACAACGGCATCCGCTGAAACGCGCTTGGGATAGAGCCCCGCGGCATGGGAATAGGGAGTGGCCACGGTGAGGTCGGTCAGGTTCTTGGTCTGTTCGGGGTAAGCAATCATGATGCGGGACTGACTGGGGCTCTTACGCGCATAGTCGGTGAAGAGAATGCCGTCCCCCGGCTTAGAAACCTCACCGATGGCTGCCGCCACGGTTGCCCAACTGGTGCCCTTGGCATCGGTGGAGCGGAATTTGCCATAGCTGGGTGCGGCCAGCGCAAGGATGAGCGCCAGAACAAGGTAGGCCGCACGCCGGCTGAAAAGCCAATCAACAGCTAGCGCGAGCACAAGCGCCACCTCGGGTGCGGTCATGGAGAGGTAGCGAGCGTCATAGATGCTGCTGCCAAGCAAGCTGTAACCGATGATTGCCGCTGTGGGCAGAACAATGATGAGGGCGAAGAGACTTAGCAGGTTGGACTGGGCCGGTGCGGCGATGTGACCGCGGAATCGGGCGCCCAGAAGCACCGCAAGGATTAGGCCGTTTGCCACCAGTGCCAGGTTGTAGTTGCCCCAGAAAGCTTGTCCAACCAGCACCTCTTCCATAGTGCCCACACCGATGCCAGGCAACCAACCCACCTGACCCTTCTCGATGATGGCGATCGTGAGGATGTAACCGGCCACGGCAACGGCGATACCCAGCGAAAGCAACCAGGCGCGGAAGGCCGGGCGACTCTTGGCGAAGACCCAGATGCCCTGAGCCGCGGCCACGAGGATGAGATAGATGAAGAAGTGAATGCCCAGGGCAAGCACGAAGGTGTAGCCAATCCAGAGCCAGCTGCGGCGTCTCCCCCGGGCGTCAAGTGCCTGCAGAAGAAGCAATAGCAGCAGCGCGCTCAGCAGCGCATCGATGCCGTAGGAACGTGCCTCTGTGGCGGCCCAAACCAAACGCGGCAGCATTGCCGAGATCAGCAGGGTAAACCAGGCGAGGCGCTCGCCGAAGTGGCGCTTGGCGATGTAGGCCATTACTCCCGCAGATGCGGCTACAGCTAGTGCGCTCGGGAGGCGCAGCGCAAAGGCCGAGATGCCGGCCACCTGGATGTAGAAGTGCATGAGCATGTAGTAAGTGCCATGAACCGCATCGATGACACCCAACATCGAGAGCAGATGCGGCAGGCTGCGGGTGCTGGCGGCGATGGTTGCCACTTCGTCCGCCCAGAGCGATGGGTGGCCAATCTGCCAGGCTTCGAAGCCGGCAATGGCGAGCGTGGCAATAGCTAGTCGAAAGCCAAATGATCGAAAACGCAGGGCCTTGGGCACCCTGCGAGACTAGGCGTCTTGCCTGAAGATTCTCTTAAGTTTGCGGTCAGGAAACCCCAAGGTTCACGAGCCTGTAACCACCCGTAACCGAACGCAATAAAGGTTTTGGGCTTCAACCAGCGGGGATAAACTTTTTGACACCACCACCACTTCTCAAGGGGAAATCATGGCGCTGTACAACAACATCACCGAGGCTTTTGGCAACACTCCGCTGGTTCGTCTGAACCGCATCATCGAGGGTCAGGCCAACGTTTACGCCAAGCTCGAGTTCTACAACCCATCGTCGTCGGTCAAGGACCGTCTGGCGATTGCCATGGTTGACGCCGCAGAGGCATCTGGCGAGCTGAAGGCAGGTGGCACCATCATCGAGGCCACCTCCGGTAACACCGGTATCGGTCTTGCCATGGTTGGTGCAGCCCGCGGCTACCGCGTGATCCTCACCATGCCTGAGACCATGAGCACCGAGCGCAAGGTTCTGCTTCGCGCCTACGGTGCCGAGCTGGTTCTTACCCCTGGCCCAGAGGGCATGAAGGGTGCGGTAAGCAAGGCCGAGGAACTTGGCAAGGAGATCGAGGGTTCCATCCTGGTTCGCCAGTTCGACAACCCTGCTGGTCCAAAGATTCACCGCGAGACCACCGCCGAAGAAATCTGGCGTGACCTCGATGGCAAGGTTGATGCACTTGTTGCCGGTTCGGGTACCGGCGGTACCGTGACCGGTGCTGGCCGTCGCCTCAAGGAGCTCAACCCAGACCTCAAGGTCTTCGTGGTTGAGCCTGCAGCCTCCCCAATCCTCTCGGGTGGAGCCCCTGGCCCTCACCCACTGGCCGGCATCGGTCCAAACTTTGTTCCATCCATCCTCGACACCACCGTCTACGACGAGGTCTTCGACGCAGTGAACGAGAACAGCTTCATCTGGGCTCGCCGCACCGCCACCGAAGAGGGCATCCTGGTTGGTATCTCGTCCGGTTCGGCCATCTGGGCAGCCAACGAGGTCTCCAAGCGCCCTGAGTTCGCCGGCAAGAACGTGGTTGTAATCATTCCTTCGTTCGGTGAGCGCTACCTGTCGAGCGTCCTCTACAAGGACCTCACCGACCAGTACACCGCCAAATAGTTCTGGGCAAGTAGCTTCTAGGTGTTCGGCAGAATCTCCGAGGATATCCGCACCGGCCTGGCTCTAGACCCGGCCGCTCGTAGCGGATTCGAACTGGTGCTAACCACACCGGGGATTCACGCTATCTGGACCTACCGCGTTGCCCACCAGCTCTGGAAGGGTCACTTCTACCTACTGGCTCGCTTGGTCAGCAACTGGGCCAAGTTCTGGACCGGCATTGAGATTCACCCAGGCGCTCAGATTGGTCGCCGCTTCGTGATCGATCACGGCAATGGTGTTGTCATCGGCGAGACTGCGGTTATCGGCGACGACGTGATGATGTTCCACCAGGTCACTCTGGGCTCCCGCGAGGGCATCCGCACCAAGCGCCACCCAACCATCGGCAACAAGGTGGTTCTGGGAGCCGGCGCCAAGATCATCGGCAACATCACCATTGGCGACAACAGTTACGTTGGCGCAAACGCCGTGGTCACCAAGAGCGTTGGCGAATACTCAACCGTGGTTGGCACCAATCAGGTGCGCCACACGGTTGGCTCATACGCTATCTAGTCACCGATGCCGCTTCCGCGGCGAAGCGCGTCTCCTGGCGGAGCTGGGCAAATATGCGCTGCTAGGCCTGGCGCAGCCAACGCACCTCGTAAGGTGCCAGCATGATTCCGTCATTCAGCCAGATGTGCTGACCGGTCAGCTCATCCACCACTTCACCGTAGAGACCCGATAGTTCATCGGTGTTGGCAAAACGGTTCTGGTCGTTCAGGTTGTAGACCTGCACCATATTGCCTGCCGGGTGGAATCGGTCGAAGAAGGCAACTCCCGCTCCCCTGCCAGCACGCACCTTGGTGGCTACACCGGCGTGGAGTGATTCCAGGCGGCGACGGGTGTCAATCAGTCGCTGCATGCGCGAGCGAATCTGCCCGGCAACGCTGTGTCCGAGGTTTCCGTCTGCGGCCGCGATGGCGGTGTCCCAGTCCATCTTCGGGCGGTGGAGCCAGCGGTTGTCTTCGGCCTTGGCCGGGTCGTTTACGAACGAGTCGTCGTTGAACAAACCAATCTCGTCACCCATGTAGATCAGCGGGATTCCACCGAAACCGAAGATCATCGAGTAGGCGCAAATGTAGCGGTCAATGGCGCGCTGCAGGCGGTTGTGGTCACCGCTCTCCAAGGCAACCTGGATGCCTGCGAGGCTGGCCGCGGTTCCCGAGGTACGGCGCTCACCGCTCTGTGCATCGGTCTGGAAGTCGGCGCCACGGGCATCGGAGCCATAGAACTTGCCGGTGAAGTAGTCGGCCAGGAACATGCGGTGTTCGTGACCACTCAGGCCCAGTCGAGCGGCATCGTGGTCATCAATGGCCCAGCCGATGTCGTCGTGGCAGCGCAGGTAGATGCCCCAGGCGGTGTTGTTGGGGATGGCCTTGAAGCGGCTCATGGACAGTTCCATGAGTCGGGCATCCTTGGCGGCGATTGAGCTCCAGATCTGCACCATGAGGCTGTTGTGGTAGGCCAGGTCGGACACCTTGCCGGAGCGCTGGCCCTCGCCGAGGTAGGCGCCAACCTGAGCAGGACCAACGATTGCCTCGGCCTTGAAGATCAACGATGGGTTGAGGATGCGGCTGAACGAGCGCAGCGCCTGAGTGATGCTGTGAACCTCGTCCTGGTTCTGGCAGTTGGTACCGAGGCGCTTCCAAATGAATGCGATTGCATCAAGGCGGAGGCAGTCAACACCGTGGTTGGCCAGGTTGCCGATGATGTCGGCGAACTCGCAGAACACGTTTGGATTGCTCCAGTTGACGTCCCACTGGTACGAGTTGAAGGTGGTCCAGACCCAACCATTGAGGCGGTCGTCCCAGGTGAAGTTACCCGGTGCAAAGTCTGGGAAGACCTCGGGCAGGGTGGCCTCAAACTGGTCTGGCATGTGGCGGTCTGGGTAGATGTAGAAGTAGTCGCGGTAGTGCGGGTCTCCCTGACGAGCCTTCTCGGCCCACTCGTGCTCCAGGGCAACGTGGTTGAGCACTAGGTCGAGGGTGAGCGAGATGCCGTTCTCATGGAGTTTCTTCGCGGTGGACTTCAGCTCTGCCATGGTGCCCAGGTCTTCGCGCAGCTTGCGGTAGTCCATTACGGCGTAGCCACCGTCGTTGGCGCCCGGACGTGGCTGCAGGATTGGCATCAGGTGCAGGTAGCTGACGCCGAGGCCGCGCAGGTAGTCCACGCGCGAGTTCAGACCGGCCAGGTCCTTGTCAAAGAGTTCTGTGTAGCAGACATAGCCAATGGTGTCGTTGCGCTGGAACCAGTCCGGCTGCAGCACACGCTCACGGTCGCGCTGCACCAACTCGGCGTCGCGCTGCTTGTGGCTGGCGGCCATCACCTCGATGAGCTTCGGAACGATGTAGCCCAAGTCATAGGCGCCGCGCAGTCCCTCAATGAGGTCCTCGCCCCAGCGGTCAAAGCGATCCAGCAGGTCTTGCGCTCCCCTGGCGCGGTTTCCAACCAGCGCCTGCAGCTGCTCGCGCGCAGCGCTGAATTCGTGGGAATGTGTAGCCATGAGAACCCCTAGAGTTGTGCCTTTGCGCCAGTTTACGGCCGCCAAAACGGTCAAACTGTAACGGGCTGCAAACCGATACAAACTGGTTATCAAACCACCCCCGGTTTGAGAAATATCCTCTAAATAGCCGACATTTTTCCGTGCAAGCGGTTACCGTTTTGGGCAGCGTTTTAGCATTGGTGCATGCAGGAATCAGGTTTCATTTCGCTCCGTAAAGTTCGCAACGCGCAGGCCACCGATGCCGGTCTCGACGCCAATCTGGAGCACGAAAAACTTCGAGTCGAGGTCATCAAGGCCGACCTGATCCGAATGCAGATCAGCCGCGGCGGAGTCTTCGACGAGTCGCCGACCTACGCTCTCGCTATCGACCCTGTGGCCGAGGCAAAGGCAGCCGGTCTCGACCGTGCCTTCGACGTGAACATCACCGACTCCAGCGCCACCCTGACCACCAGCGCCCTGCAGCTGGTCATCGACCTAAACGACTTCGGCTACACCCTCACCCGCACCGATGGCAGCGCAGTGGCGGCATCGGTGGGCGGCTACAGCATTCTGAACAACGACTGGCGCGTAGCGCGCGCGGCCAAGCCTGGCGACCCTATTTATGGTCTGGGTGAAAAGACCGGCCGGCAGAACCGCCGCGGACGTGACTTCCACCTCTGGAACACCGATGTTCTAAACCCGAACGCCTCCGGCGAGTTTGCAAAGGCGCACCCCGGAACCCACCCGCGCGCGGACAACACCTCGGTGGAGTTCGACCCTTACTACGTGTCGATTCCGTTCTTCTATCATCAGGATGCGACAACTGGTGCGATGGCCGGCTCGTTCATCGACAACGGCTACCGTGCTCACTACGACTTCCGCTCGGACGATCGCATTGATATCACCTTTGCCGGCGGCCAGTACACCGAATACTTCTTCGCGGGACCTTCCATGCCGTCCATTCTTCGCGACTACACCTGGCTCACCGGCCGAACCCAGCTGCCACCGATGTGGGCACTCGGCTACCACCAGTGCCGCTG
>JAGWUG010000046.1 GCA_028868555.1 Actinomycetales bacterium
ACGTAGTTGTCGAAACCGTGAGTGTTTTTGACAGGCTCGCGAAGCGAAAACTCGGCCGCCGAAACCAGCGGGAAGAACACGAAGGTGGCCGCAATAAGCATGCCGATGGTAAGTGGAAGCTGACGAGGTGAAAGGAACTTCATCGCTGCCACCTCTCGGCTCGACGCTGGATGATGAGGTACGGGACCATGGCAACTAGTGTCACGACAACCATCGCAACGGCTAGAGCCTTGGCCAGGTTGACCTCATCGAAGATGACGTTTCCGTCCAGCAGGTTGCCAATCAGCAATGGAACCAGTGCGATGGTTCCGTTGGTCATGGCGCGGGCGGTGGCATAGGCCGAAAAGGCGCTTGCGAACAGCAGCAGGAAAGCGGAGAGGAAGCTTGGGAAAAGCAGTGGTATACCTATGTGGCGCCAAAACTGGGCACCGTTGGCGCCTAGTGTCTTAGCTGCCTCGTTCCACTCGCGACGAAGGCCGTGTATGGCTGGCGAGAAGACGATAACCATGAGCGGAATCTGGAAGTACGAGTAAACCACGACCAAACCCGAGAAGGTGTACAGCGAGAAGCCGGCACCGTAGATATCGATGCCCATGAACTTCAGTGCGCTAGTTGCCGAGCCTTCGGCACCCAGGGCCGCAATGAACATGAATGCCAGCGGGACTCCACCGGTGTTGGCAAGTACTCCAGAGATGGAGGCGATGATCTGGCGCATTCGGTCAGTGCCGCGGCTCTCGATCAAGAAGGCCAGAATGGCGCCTGGGATGGCCGAAGCCAATGCCGAGCACAGGGCGAGGCCAAGGCTGGTGCGCATCGCGGTGAGGATTGGTTCCTTGAAGACATCGGCGTAGTTCAGCAGGCTGAAAGCGCCGTTGTTGTCCTGGAACGAGGCCACGAAGACATCGAGCAGTGGGGCGAAGAAGAATACGCCCATGAAAACTAGGAGTGGCAGAAGTGCCACTGCGATTGTTAGCCACCGACCCGTAAGGGTGCCCCATGATGGGACACCCTTACGGTTGAGGCGAGCCTCGGTTTGAGTCATGTGACTAGAGGGTTGGCCACTGAGCGGCAACCAGAGCCTTGCCGGTGACCTGCTGGTCTGGCGATGGCTGGTAAACCTTGGCACCCTTTGGAACATTGAAGCCCTCAGGACCATCGATGATCGAGTTCTTCTTGATCATGTCGGCCTGCAGGATTGGAGCAGCGCCACCCGATACGAATACGTTCTGGCCACCCATGATGGTGTTGAACAGCTTCGAGCCGGTGAGCTTGATGTCCTTAGCGGTCAGCTGAGCGCTGGTCTTGCCCTTGTTCTCCGAGTAGAGGAACTCTTCCCACAGACGAGCAGCTGCACAGTGAGGAGCCTTGGCGTTGATTGCCTGGATGTAAGGGGTACCTGCGAGAACTGCATCGGTTGGGATGACGAACTTGAGGTTCTTACCTGCAGCCTTAGCCGAAGCGATGTTGCCTGGAGCGTTGAAGTTCCAGGTCAGAGCGATCTTGTAGGCACCTGCAACGTAGTTCTCACCAGTTGCCTTCACCGAGGTGAAGTTACCCGAAGCCTTGATCTTCTTGAAGAAGTCGAGTCCAGGCTGGATGTTGTCAACCGAACCACCGTTTGCCAGCGATGCGGCGTAAACCGACATGAATGGCTCCTGTCCTGCGGTTGGGTCACCAGTCAGTGCGATCTGGCCCTTGTAGGCAGGGTTGGTCAGGTCAGCGATCTTGGTAGGTGCTGGCGAAACGCTTGCATCGTAGGAGATACCGATGATGCCGTTGTAGTCGCCGTACCAGTTGCCGTTGTCGGCCTTCCACTTGCTTGGGATGGCGTTGAAGTTAGCAACCTTGTAGTTTGCGAACAGCTTGTCCTGGCCAGCGCCGATAACGCCGTTCAGAGCCGAAACACCGATGTCAACAACGTCTGGCTGCTTTGCAGCTGGAGCGGTCTTGATGGTCTGGATCTCGTAAGCCGACGAACCGTCTGGGTTGTCGTCGTTGATCTTGATGCCGAAAGCCTTGCTGAACAGGTCCATGGCCTCGCCGTAGTTTGCCCAGTCGCGTGGAAGGGTGATTACGTTGAGCTCGCCTTCCTTCTTGGCAGCCTTGACCAGTGCGTCCATGCCGCCGGCGGTCTTCAGGTTGGTTGCCTTACATACGTTGGTTGCGGCCAGCGATGGGGTGCTGATCGAAACGACTGTGCCGAAAGCAACTGCCGAGGCAGCAGCCACAGCAACAATGCGCTTGAGGTTCATTTAGTCTCCTTGATTTGGTTAAGTCGGTTAACAGAACCGCTCGTCACCTATCCCAAGCGGGTTTGGCAAACGGAACCTGAGCGCTGAATGAACTGCCAAGTAAGGGTTTATAAAACCGTTATAAACGCTAGTTGAACAACAGGTTAGGAAGCTCGGCCACCGATGCGATGACTGCGGTCGCTCCGGCTGCAACTAGTGCGGCTCGGTCGTGCGATCCGGAAAGCACTCCAACTCGGGTGCCGGCACCGAAGGCAACGGCCGCTTCCATGTCACTAATGGTGTCCCCGAGGACAACGCAATTATCTGGATCGACCACGCCAAGTTTGGTTGCAGCAAGCTGAAGCATCTTTGGGCTTGGGCGGCCTGCGCCAACCTCGCCAGGGACCACGGTATCGTCGACAATGCCGTTCCATTCCAGCTGGTTCAGGATTGCGTTCAGAGTCATTCGGCTGAAACCGGTGGTGAGAGCGGTTGGAATGCCTCGGGTCTTCAGTTCGTTCAACACGGCAGTGGCGCCGGGGATTTCCTCAACGCCTTCGGTAAGAACCAGGTCAAGGTAGGCGCCCTCGAAGGCCACGTTTGCCTTGTCCGCCAGGTCGGCGCGTCCCAGCATCGCTGTGAACACCTCGATCTTGCTCTGACCCATGGTGTCGATGGCGTATTGAGTGAACTCGGCGTCACGCTCCTGCCACTGGACTGGAACGGTGAAAGCGAACGCCTTCGCGAAGGCTCGAATTACCAGACCCTCGTCACGAACAGTAGTTCCGGCTACGTCAAAGGCGATCATTTCGTACATCAGAAACCCAAAATCCTCACGGTGTTTTCGGCAATTGCCGGCGCTAGCGAGTTGCCGCGCCCGCCAGGGCCGGTGACAACAACGATGGTCTTGGAGATGTGGGTGCGCTCACAGATCGCGCCATCGGTGCGCTGCGAGTAGACGCCGTCCCAGCGACGCGCAACCTTAGGTAGGGGGCGGCCCAGAATGTCGGAGGCAACGTCAATCAGGTAGTCGTATTCTGGCTCGCGCAGGAAGATGTCGAACGGCTCATCGTACTCGTGAGTGTCTCCAATCGTGAGAGTGCCATCGGTACGTTGAACCATGAGCAGCTGCATCTTGGCACCCGCCGCGATTGGGTCCTGTGGTGGCATCTCGCGAAGGGCAGGAACGTCGTAAGCAGGGTAGTAGCGCATCGAGTCTCCGTCACCAACCGAGGTGGTGAGTTCCTCACCCAGTGGCACGGTGCTCATCATCTGCAGGCGCACGCGACGGATTGGGGACTCCGCCAGCTGAGCTCCAAAGAGGCTCTTGTGGTCGGCACCTGGGCAGACCAGGGCAAAATCGCCATGGAACATCTCGCCAGTGGCGGCAAAGGCAACCGGACCGGTTGGACCCTCGTTGACGTCAACGATCTCGGTATTTGGAACCCAGCTGTAATTGTCGTGGGCCAGCAGGTGATGGCGAATATTGTGCAGCAAGTGGGCGGGCTCAACCGCGGCATCCTTGGAGCAGTAAAGGGCAGCCTCAAACTTTCCGCGCACGGCAGGGTTGATCTGACGGGCTTCCTCAGCGCTCAGCAGCTGCCAGCCTCGGGCCTCTGCATCCGGCAGCGCCATGGACTGCTCCATTACCTTCACCTCGGCGGTTGTGCGGGCGATTGTTAGAGAACCGTTTGAGCGAAGGCTGAGGTCGCGCACATCGGCGGCAACCTCGTCCCAGAGTTCGCGTGCGAGCAGTGCCTCTTCCAATTCTTCGCCAGCGCGGCGTCCTCCAACCCAGACCAGTCCAAAGTTTCGCACCGATGCCTGCAGCGGCACAGGATCGCGATCGATCTGAACCACACGGTAGCCACGCTTGACTAGACGCAAGGCGTGCATGGTTCCAATTACGCCGCCACCTATGATGAGAATTTGCTTTGCCATTGAGGGCCCTCCATAGGCTGAGGCTAATGAGCAAGCGTGAACTTAAGGTTTCAATAGACTGAACGAATGAGCGGAAAATCTGGAAGCTGGCTGGGCCTCTACCTTTTGGTGGGCTCGGTTTGGGGTTGCTCGTTCCTCTTCATCGCCCTAGGTAACCAATTCCTGACCCCGGTCGGAGTAGGCTTCTGGCGGCTGGCCCTCGGTGGGCTTCCGCTGCTGATTCTTTCGCTGCTGCAGCGCCGCAAACTACCAACCGGGCTGCGCGCCTACGGCCTACTTTTTGTAGTTTCAATCTTCATGAACTCGGTGCCGAGCGCCCTGTTCGCCTACGCCGAGCAGCACGTCACCAGCAGCTTCGCCGGAATCATGAATGCCACCACCCCAATCGCCACGGTGCTGATGATTCTCTCGGTGTTCCGCGAGGAAAAACCCAGCCGCAAGGTGCTTGCCGGCCTGGGCGTTGGCCTGCTGGGTGTGCTTACTGTGCTTTCGGTCTGGAACGGCCTGGGCGACAACAACCCGGCCGCTGTGCTTGCGCTGATCGGCGCAGTCACGCTCTACGGCATAGGTGGCCCGTTTGCGCGCCGCTACCTGCCCAGCCTCAAACTTGACCCGCAGGTTCAGGTGGCCATTCAGGTGCTGGTGGCCTGCCTCACACTGGCGCCGTTCTACCTGGCGGGCCCTTTGGTCACCGCCACACCAACCATCACCGAGTTGGGTGGCATGCTGCTGCTGGGCGTGGTTGGAACCGGCTTCACCTACATCTGGTACTACCAACTGATGGCGGTCGCGGGCAGCGCAATAGCCAACTCGGTGACCTATCTTTCGCCAGTTGTGGCCGTGCTGGTCGGCTCGCTGCTGCTGCACGAATCGGTCACCTGGAATCAGATTTTGGGTGGCGCGATCGTCATCCTCGGTGCCGCCATAAGTCAGGGTCGCCTCGACGGTCTGCTGGCAAGAATCTCTGGCCGCAAGTGAGCACGCAGGGTGCAGTGAGTGCACCTAAGAAGCCAAGGTTTGGCATCAGCCCGGGCGATTTTATGCTGCTGCTGGTGGCGGCCACCTGGGGCGGCAGCTACCTAGCCGTCAAACAGCTGGGCGAGGCCGGTTCCACCACCGCGCTGATGACCTTGCGCTTCATTCCAGCCGCCATTTTCCTGTGGCTCTTCTGGTTGAAGAACCGAACTCGTTTCACCAAACCCGAACTGGTGATGAGCCTTGGCTTTGGCATCAGCCAAGTTGTGATTCTAAACATGGAGGCCGTCAGCGTTCACCTGACCAGCGCCACAAACGGCGGACTGATTATCAGCCTGGCCATCATTCTGACCCCAATCGCCGAGGGAGCACTCTCGCGCAACTGGCTGCCGCCGAGGTTCTTCCTTGCCACCGTCGTGGCAGTGATTGGCGTTGCGCTGCTGATCGTGGGCAACGGATTTGTGGCCCCAAATCTGGGCGACTTCATCATGCTTGGCGCCGCACTGCTGCGCACCATGCACTTCGCGCTGGCCGGCAGGTTCACCCAAGGCAAGCCGGTTTCGGCACTGAACCTGACGGTACTGCAGGTGACGGTTTCGGCCGTGGTGATGTGCTTCTTCAACCCCGGTCAGACCATCCAAGCGGCACTCAGCTACAGCGCGGCCGACTGGTGGCTGATCCTGTTCCTGTCGCTGTTCTGCACCGCGCTTGGGTTCATCGGCATGAGCTGGGGCATCAAGCACACCTCGGCCAGCCGCACCAGCCTGCTACTTGGAACCGAGCCAGTGTTCGCAACCCTGATCGCGGTCTGGTTCGGTGGCGAACTGATGGGCCCAATCGGTGTGCTGGGGGCCGCCCTGATTGTGGGCGCAACCTACTGGGGTCAGGCCATCGAGGCCAAGCATCGCCTCACGCCCGTGCTGCCAGCAAGCTAAAGACCGCCTGACTTTTAGAGCGGGGCCAACCCTAAAGAACTGGCAGGCGCAGCGCCGCCGGCGCAGCCTGGGGAACCACCGGTCGCTTCGGGCTAACCACTGCCACCTGCTGGAACCCCGCACCCAGGGCTGGTCGCGGATCCGAATCCCCCAGGTTAGGCCAGTGCGCACACGCCCACTCCGCCTGGGCCGTGATGCTGAGGCTCGGATTCACACCGGGATTCGCACTCAACGTGCTGCCGTCGAAGATGTGTAGCCCGGGCTCGCCAAACACCCGCAGATACGCGTCGACAACGCCAGTTTCAGCGCTGGCTCCAATAGTGGCACCACCCAGGAAGTGCGCGGTCATCGGGATGCCGAAGGCCTCGGTGGTTACCGCGCCCGGAATACCGTCGATCTCTTGCGCCAGCGCCTTGGCGAAGATGTGCCCGGCCGGCACCCAACTTGGATTGGGTTCGCCGTGCCCCTGGCGACTGCTCAGCTTTGCGCCAAAGACGCCGCGCTTCAGATAGGTGGTCAGTGAATTGTCGCGGGCCTGCATCACCAGCAGGATCAGGGTGCGTTCGCTCCAGTGACGGAAGTCATAGAACCTTGGCAGCTGCCAGAACCGCGCCAGCGTTGCGCCCAGCAGGCGCAGCGGGTTAGGCGCCTGTCCTCGCTTGCCCGAAGCCATGAACGCCTGAAGGGCCGCCATCAGGTTGCTGCCGCGCCCGTAGCGAACCGACTCGATGTGGGTGTCCGGGCTTGGGTAAACGCTGGAGGTGATGGCCGATCCGGTGGAAAAGTCCAGGCTCTTATCGCGGGAAATCACACCCAGCAGGCTCTCGCTGTTGGTGCGGGTATTGGCACCGAGTTGCGAACTGATGCCCGTCAGGTGACCGGCCGCCCGTACCTTCTGCAGTAGCTTGGCGGACCCCAGAGCACCGGCCGCCACAATTACCTGGCCGGCGCGCACGCTGGTAGCCCGGCCTCCCCTGGCGGTCTTGGAGGTGTGCACCAGCCAGCCATCGCCGTCCCGCTGGAAGTCGGTGACTGTGGTCAGCGGCCAGACCTCGGTGCCGGCCTGTTCCGCAAGGTAAAGGTAGTTCTTGACCAAAGTGTTTTTGGCATTGTGCCGGCAGCCGGTCATGCACTCGCCGCAGTTGG
>JAGWUG010000047.1 GCA_028868555.1 Actinomycetales bacterium
GTTATCAAGGACAACACCTGGGTTGGCATCACCCTCATGGTTCTCACCATGACCGCCGGTACCGGACTCATCATGTGGCTCGGCGAGCTCATCACTGAGCGCGGCGTTGGCAACGGTATGTCCCTGCTTATCTTCACCTCTATTGCTTCGCGCTTCCCAGCTTCGCTCGGTCAGATCGCTCAGCAGAAGAGCATCGAGACCCTCATCGGAGTTATCGCCATCGGTGTTGTAACCGTTGGTCTGGTAATCCTGGTTGAGCAGTCGCAGCGCCGCATTCCTGTCCAGTACGCAAAGCGTATGGTTGGACGCCGCGAATACGGTGGCCAGAGCACCTACATCCCAATCAAGGTCAACATGGCCGGCGTTGTTCCAGTTATCTTCGCCTCCAGCCTGCTGTACCTACCTGCGCTGATTGCTCAGTTCAACCAGCCAGACGCCAAGGGCAACGTAGCACCATGGGTTACTTGGGTTTCCAACTACCTGACCCGCGGTGACCACCCGCTGTACATGGCGCTCTACTTCGCCTTGATCTTTGGTTTCACCTACTTTTATGTAGCTATCACCTTCAACCCTGAAGAGGTCGCCGACGACATGAAGCGCTACGGCGGCTTTATCCCAGGCATCCGTGCCGGTCGTCCAACCATGGAGTTCCTGGACTACGTTCTCAGCCGCATCACTTTCCCAGGCGCAATCTACCTGGGCCTGATCGCGCTAATCCCGCTGATCGCTTTCGGTCTGCTCGGCACCAGCCAGAACTTCCCGTTCGGTGGTACCTCCATCCTCATCATCGTTGGTGTTGGTCTGGAGACCGTCAAGCAGATTAGCGCCCAGATGGAGCAGCGCAACTACGAAGGTCTGCTGAAGTGACCCGCCTACTCTTGATTGGCGCCCCGGGTGCCGGCAAGGGTACCCAGGCGGTAAAGCTAGCTGAAACCTTTGGCATCCCTGCAATCTCAACCGGAGACATCTTCCGCGACAACGTGAAGAACGAGACCGAGCTGGGCAAGCTTGCCAAGAGCTACATGGACCGCGGCGAGTACGTGCCGGACAGCGTCACCAACGACCTCGTTCGCGATCGCCTCACTCAGGCCGACGCCAAGCCAGGCTTCCTTCTTGACGGCTACCCACGCACCGCAGATCAGGTCGTTGAACTTGACGGCATGCTCACCGATGCCGGTACCGCGCTGGATGCAGTCGTTCTTCTTACTGCAGACACCGATGAGGTTGTCCGCCGCCTCCTGAACCGAGCAATCGAGCAGGGTCGCGCCGATGACACCGAGGACGTCATTCGCCGTCGCCTCGAGGTTTACGAAGAGCAGACCGCTCCACTCGTGAACACCTACTCGGCTCGCAACCTGGTGGTTACCGTTGATGGCCTCGGTGCCGTTGACGAGGTAACCGCTCGCATTCTCGCTGCCCTCGCGCAGCGCGGAATCAGCGCCTAATAACCATGTCCCGCGAAGACTTCGAGCTCAAGTCCAACGAGCAGATCCTCCTGATGCGCCGCGCCGGCCTAATCACCGCCGCAGCGCTCAAGGCTGTCCGTGAGGCCGTAAAGCCGGGAGTAAGCACCCTCGAGCTCGACCGCATCGCTAACGCCACCATCGAATCGCTCGGCGGCAAGAGCAACTTCCAGCTGGTACCCGGCTACCACCACACCATCTGCGCCTCCATCAACGACGAAGTGGTTCATGGCATTCCAAGCGCCGACCGAATCCTTCAGCCAGGCGACCTGATCAGCATCGATGCCGGTGCAATCATCGATGGCTGGAACGGTGACGCCGCCATCACAGTTTTGGTTCCGGGTGGGGACCCGACCGCCGCCGCAAAGCGCGAGCGCGTTTCCCGCGTTACCGAGGCCAGCCTTTGGCACGGAATTGCAGCACTGGCCAAGGGCAAGCGCCTAAACGACGTTGGCGTTGCCATCGAGAAGTACGTGAACTCGCAGGGGCGCTTCGGCATCCTGGAGCAGTACGTAGGTCACGGAATCGGCCGCAGCATGCACGAGGATCCACCCGTATTCAACTACGGCGTTCGCGGCCTCACCCCAAAGATTCAGCCGGGTCTGGTGGTTGCCATTGAGCCAATGGTCACCAACGGAACCGAGCACACCAAGGTTCTAGACGACGAATGGACCGTTTCCACCATGGACGGCTCCGATGCCAGCCACTGGGAACACTCGGTTGCAGTTCACGAGGGTGGCATCTGGGTGCTCACCGCGGAGGATGGCGGAGCCGCAGAGCTGGCAAAGCTCGGCGTGAAGGTTGCCCCGCTAGGCGACTAAAGGTTGGGCGGACATATCCGCCTAGCAGTGCCATCTTCCCTGCTTCGCCCGGGCAAAAGCCTGGGTGGAAATATCCGCCTAGCATTTACGCCACGATTCGGCTAGGATTGAACATCGGTGTTTCTACACGTTTAATCCCTTACGAGAGTTTGGGTTTTTTGCGTGCGTTGAGGTCATTAGATCAAGACGAAAGTGCCACAACAAAGTAAGTGAGTGTATGGCAAACAAAGACGGTGTAATCGAGATTGAAGGCTCGGTTGTGGAGGCTCTCCCAAACGCGATGTTCCGCGTGGAGCTGACCAACGGCCACAAGGTCTTGGCACACATCTCTGGCAAGATGCGCCAGCACTACATCCGCATCCTCCCAGAGGACCGCGTCATTGTTGAGCTGAGCACCTACGACCTAACTCGTGGGCGCATCATCTACCGATACAAGTAAATTTCGGGATTCCTAGAAATCCAAGAAATAGAGCACCAAAGGTTTTCGGCCTAATAGACCGAAGAAATGTAAACCGGGTTCGCAAGAACCCCCAGAAGAAGTAAGAGACATGAAGGTAAACCCAAGCGTCAAGAAGATTTGCGACAAGTGCAAGGTCATCCGTCGCCACGGTCGAGTCATGGTCATCTGCGAGAACCCACGTCACAAGCAGCGCCAGGGCTAAACCCATATCTTTCAGCGGTGGCAACACCGATGAGAACCACAACTAAATAAAAAAACACAAGGCAACGCTCGAAGCCACACCAAGTTTCTCTGGTGCGGTGGGCACCCTCCGATGAAGGCGGAGGCTCGGAAGCCATTCCGGGAAAAGCGCTGCTGCAGACCTTCATGAAAAACAGGAGAAATCCAACATGGCACGTATTGCCGGCGTTGACATTCCACGCGAGAAGCGCGTTGAAATCGCCCTCACTTATGTATTCGGTATCGGTCGCACCCGCTCGGTCAAGATCCTTGCTGATACCAAGATCGACAAGAACATCCGCGTCAAGGACCTCAGCGACGACCAGCTCGTTGCCATCCGTGACTACATCGAAGGCAACTTCAAGGTTGAGGGTGACCTCCGCCGCGACGTAGCAGCAGACATCCGCCGCAAGGTTGAGATCGGCTCGTACGAGGGTCTTCGTCACCGTAAGGGTCTCCCAGTTCGCGGTCAGCGCACCAAGACCAACGCACGTACTCGCAAGGGTCCAAAGCGCACCGTAGCCGGCAAGAAGAAGGCGGCACGCTAGTAGCCCGTAGGCACTAGTAGCCCCAATCAGGATTTAGGAGAAACCAAATGGCAGCACCAAAGAAGCAGGTAGCCGCAGGCACCCGCAAGCCTCGCCGCAAGGAAAAGAAGAACATCACCGTTGGTCAGGCTCACATCAAGAGCACCTTCAACAACACCATCGTTTCCATCACCGATGCCACCGGCGCCGTGATTTCGTGGTCGTCGTCGGGTGACGTGGGCTACAAGGGTTCGCGTAAGAGCACTCCATTCGCAGCTCAGCTGGCAGCCGAGTCGGCAGCCCGCAAGGCTCAGGAGCACGGCCTCAAGAAGGTTGACGTATTCGTGAAGGGTCCAGGCTCGGGCCGCGAGACCGCAATCCGTTCGCTTCAGGCCGCAGGCCTCGAGGTTGGCACCATCTCCGACGTGACCCCACAGGCTCACAACGGATGCCGCCCTCCAAAGCGTCGTCGCGTATAAGTTTGCGCCTGCTACGCCCGGCGCGAGTTCCACTCAAGCCGGGCGAGCTAGCAAACTTTCGCTGCGTCCCGAAGGGGCGCGCGGATAAGCATCGGTGAGGCAACTCACAGCCCATAACTTCATAAATTTGCCGCGTAGTGGCCACTGCGCGGAAGCCAAAATAGGCGTCATATAGCGGACGCCTAGTGAAAGGAAACAACGTGCTCATTGCACAGCGTCCAGAGCTAACTGAAGAAGTACTAGCCCCAAACCGCTCGCGGTTCACCATCAACCCGCTGGAGCCAGGTTTCGGCTACACCCTCGGTAACTCGCTCCGCCGCACCCTGCTTTCGTCCATCCCAGGCGCAGCAGTAACCAACATTCGTATTGAGGGTGTTCTGCACGCTTTCACCACCATCCCAGGTGTGAAGGAAGATGCAACCGAGATCATCCTGAACGTGAAGGACCTCGTAGTTTCGTCGGAGAATGACGAGCCAGTAGTCGCTCACATCAGCAAGGTAGGCGCCGGTCCTGTTACCGCCGCCGACATCGTTGTTCCTGCAGGCGTAGAGATCCTCAACAAGGACCTCGTAATCTGCCACCTGAACGACAAGGCAAAGTTTGAGATGCAGCTCGCTATCGAGCGCGGTCGCGGCTACGTCCAGGACGTTCAGAACCGTAACCCACAGGCTGACCCAGGTGTTATCCCAGTTGACAGCATCTACTCGCCAGTTCTGAAGGTTGCTTACCGCGTTGAGGCAACTCGTGCCGGTGAGTTCACCAACTTCGACAAGCTCATCGTTGACGTTGAGACCAAGTCGAGCATCAGCCCTAAGGACGCCTTCGCTTCGGCAGGTAAGACCCTGGTTGAGATCTTCAGCCTGGCTCGCGACCTGAACGTTGACGCAGAGGGTATCGAGATCGGCCCAGCACCAACCGAGGTTGGCCTGGCTCCTGAGCTCGCAACCCCAATCGAAGACCTCGACCTGACCGTTCGCAGCTACAACTGCCTGAAGCGTGAGGGAATCAACACCGTGAGCGAGCTCATCGGTTTGACCGAAGACCAGCTGATGAACATCCGCAACTTCGGAAGCAAGTCGGTTGACGAGGTACGCGACAAGCTCGCATCCATGGGTCTGAAGTTCAAGGACGCTGTTCCTGGCTTCGACGCCGCTTACTTCTCGGCCTACGACGGCGACGACCAGGCCTAAGTCTTAGAAAGTTAATAGGAGAAAATCATGCCTGCACCAACTAAGGGCCCACGTCTGGGCGGCGGTCCAGCACACGAGCGCCTGCTTCTGAACAACCTTGCTGCACAGCTCTTCGAGCACAAGCGCATCACCACCACCGAGACCAAGGCCAAGCGCCTGCGTCCAGTGGCTGAGCGTCTGGTTAGCTTCGCAAAGCGCGGCGACCTCGCTGCTCGCCGTCGCGTGCTTCAGCAGATCACCAACAAGGGCGTAGTCCACGAGCTGTTCACCAACATTGCTCCACAGGTTGCTGACCGCAACGGTGGCTACACCCGCATCACCAAGCTTGGCTACCGTAAGGGCGACAACGCTCCAATGGCAGTCATCGAGCTGGTTCTTGACCCAGTAGTAGCAAAGCCTGCAGCCAACAAGGCCAAGCTTGCTAACGCCATCAAGGCCACCGCCGTTGAGGCTCCAGTTGTTGAGGCACCTGAGGTTATCGAGGCTCCAGCAGAGGCCGTAGAGGCAGCTGTTGAGGCTACCGAGGCCGAGGCTACCGAAGCAGCAGCAGAGTAGTAACTCAGCGCAAGCTAAAGCTATGAACGAGCCCGTTGACACTGTCAGCGGGCTCGTTCGCTTTAAGGTTGACTTCGCCTACGACGGCACCAACTTCAATGGCTGGGCAAAGCAACCAAAGCTTCGCACTGTAGAAGGCTGCTTCCTGGCCGCCCTCGAGCAGGTGTTCGAGGCAGATCCGGGCTGCTTCGGCCTCACAGTTGCCGGTCGCACCGATGCCGGGGTGCACGCGCGCCACCAGGTGCTGCACATCGACCTATCGCCAACCCAGATCAAGCGCCTGGGCCGATTCGCCGGTTCAACAATCATCGAAGGCGCTATTCGCGACCGCCTGAACTCGCTCCTCGACGACGACATCAGAGTCTTCTCGGTTGAGTTTGCGCCCGAGGGCTTCGACGCCCGTTTCGCAGCAACCCATCGCCGATACCGCTATCGGATTGCCGATGGACTGGCCGTCAAGGACCCGATTGAGGCCCACAGCACGCTCTGGACCCGAAAGCCCCTCGATCTGGAAGCCATGCAGGCCGCGGCGCTCAAGCTCTACGGACTTCACGACTTCGCATCCTTCTGCCGTCCACGCCCGTTCAGCACCACCATTCGTGAGGTACGAGAGATTCGGGTCACCCGCCGCACCGATGAGAATGCTGTGGTGGAGATCCACCTGCTGGCCGACGCGTTCTGCCACAACATGGTGCGCTCCATAGTTGGAGCCCTAATCGCGGTAGGCGAGGGGAGGGCATCGGTGGCTGATATTGACACCCGCCTGAAGGCCGCCGACCGCACTTCAAGCTACAAAGTAGTTGCCGCCAAGGGACTGACGCTCATGGAGATTGGTTACCCGCCGGCCGAGCAAATGGCGGCTCAGGTTGCCCGCACCAAGGACACCCGAACCCTCGACGAAGAGGACTAGAGGCATTTCTAAGTGCGCCAGAAGGCATCGCTAGATGGTCTGGCTGGGGCAATATGAAATCCGGGTTTGACCAGCGCGCCTCCATGCGAGTAAACTAGACCCTTGGTATTGGCTAACTTTTGTAGTTGCCAATGTGAAAACTTGGATCCCCAGAAGACCTCTTCTTCAGGCGAGGATTCATTTCAATCCGACCTAGAACGAAAAGGCAATTTAGCGTGCGTACTTACTCACCAAAGGCTCACGAGCTGTCCAACGAGTGGCTTGTCATTGACGCCACCGATGTTGTGCTCGGCCGTCTGGCCTCCCACGCCGCTGCACTTCTGCGCGGCAAGCACAAGCCAACCTTTGCTCCTCACATGGACAACGGCGACTTCGTAATCATCATCAACGCCGACAAGGTTGCCCTCACCGGTGCCAAGCTGGCTCAGAAGAAGGCTTACCGTCACTCCGGTTACCCAGGTGGCCTCACCGCTACCACCTACGCCGAGTTCCTGGACAAGAACCCAGAGAAGGCTGTAGAGAAGGCAATCCGCGGCATGCTGCCAAAGAACACCCTCGGCCGCGACCAGCTGTCGAAGCTGAAGGTCTACGCAGGT
>JAGWUG010000048.1 GCA_028868555.1 Actinomycetales bacterium
GTTCACATCGTGAAGGCTGTACTTGGCGATTGCCTGAGCAGGTGCACTTGGGTCCATCTTGCCCTGAGCAACTAGCTGCTCGAGAACGCGAACCACGATGGATGGGCCGTCAATCTTGAAGAAGCGACGAGCGGCTGCGCGAGTGTCCGAGAAGCCGAAGCCGTCGGCACCCAGCGTTGCGTAGTCTCCCGGGACCCAGTTGCGGATCTGGTCTGGAACTGCGTGCATGTAGTCACTTACAGCCAGGAATGGACCCTCCGAGCCGGAGAGCTTGCTGGTCACGTAGGCAGGAGCTACCTGCTGGTCTGGGTTGAGGAACTGCTCCTGGTCGCGGCGGAGACCGTCGCGACGGAGTTCGGTCCAAGAGGTTACCGACCAAATGTCAGCCGAAACGCCCCAGTCGCTCTGCAGTAACTGCTGAGCCTCGTGTGCCCATGGCAGCGCAACACCGGAAGCCAGAATCTGAGCCTTGTGCCCGCCATTCTGGTTGGCCGAGACTCGGTGGATACCGCGAACGATGCCGTCCACGTCAACATCCGCAGGCTCTGCAGGCTGGTGCATTGGCTCGTTGTAGACGGTGATGTAGTAAATCACGTTCGGGTCAACGTGCTGACCACCGTACATGCGCTCGATACCGTCACGGATGATGTGAGCAATCTCATAGCCATAGGCAGGGTCGTAGCTGATTACTCCGGTGTTGGTGGAAGCCAACAGTGGGGAGTGGCCATCGGCGTGCTGCAGGCCCTCGCCGGTCAAGGTGGTGCGACCAGCGGTAGCACCGATCATGAAACCACGGGAGAGCTGGTCAGTGGCAGCCCAGATTGCATCTGCGGTGCGCTGGAAACCGAACATCGAGTAGAACACGTAGAACGGAATCAGCGGCTGGCCGTGGGTGGCGTAGCTGGTAGCCATAGCTGTGAAGCCGGCTAGCGCGCCAGCCTCGTTGATACCGGTGTGCAGAATCTGGCCTGCTGGCGACTCCTTGTAGGCAAGGAGAAGCTCGCGGTCAACGGAGATGTAGTGCTGGCCGTTCGGGTTGTAGATCTTGGCGGTTGGGAAAAGAGAGTCCATACCAAAGGTTCGGGCCTCGTCAGGAATGATCGGCACAATGCGCTCACCGATGCCCGGAGCTCGCAGAAGCTCCTTGAAGATTCGAACGAACGCCATGGTGGTGGCGACTTCCTGGTTGCCAGAGCCAGCCTTGACTACGTCGTAGACCTTCGACTCTGGAAGAGCGAAGTCAACGTACTTGCTGCGGCGCTCTGGAATGAAGCCACCTAGTTCGCGACGACGGTCCAGCATGTACTGGATTTCCGGTGCGTCGAATCCCGGGTGGAAGTAAGGAGGCTGGTAAGGGTTCTCTTCGAGCTGTGCATCGGTGATAGGAATGTGCAGTTCGTCGCGGAAGCCCTTGAGGTTGTCCAGGGTGAGCTTCTTCATCTGGTGGGTAGCGTTGCGACCCTCGAAGCTGCGACCCAGGGTGAAGCCCTTGATGGTCTTCACGAGGATTACAGTTGGCTGGCCCTTGTGCTCCATCGCGGCCTTGTAGGCAGCATAGATCTTGCGGTAGTCGTGACCACCGCGGCGCAGGCCCCAGATGTCGTCGTCGGACATGCCCTCGACCAGCTTTGCGGTGCGTGGGTCGCGACCGAAGAAGTTTTCGCGGACAAAGCCGCCATTCTCGGTCTTGTAGGTTTGGAAGTCGCCGTCCGGAGTCTTGTTCATCAGGTCAACCAGGGCACCCTCGTTGTCCTTGGCGAGCAGGTCGTCCCACTCGCGGCCCCAGATGACCTTGATTACATTCCAGCCGGCGCCACGGAAGAAGCTCTCCAGCTCCTGGATGATCTTTCCGTTACCGCGAACTGGGCCGTCGAGGCGCTGCAGGTTGCAGTTGACCACGAAGGTCAGGTTGTCGAGCTTGTCGTTGGCGGCCAGCTGCAGAGCGCCGCGGCTTTCAACCTCGTCCATCTCACCGTCGCCGAGGAAGGCCCAGACGTGCTGGTCGGTGGCCGGCTTCAGACCGCGGCCCTCGAGATAGCGGTTAGCCTGCGCCTGGTAGATGGCGTTGATTGGACCGATTCCCATGGAAACGGTTGGGAACTGCCAGAAGTTTGGCATCAGACGAGGGTGAGGGTAGGACGAGAGTCCACCGTTGGCGTGCGACTTCTCCTGACGGAAACCGTCGAGCTGGTCGGCCGATAGGCGACCCTCAAGGAAGGCGCGGGAGTATGGTCCAGGCGAAGCGTGGCCCTGTACGAAGATCTGGTCTCCACCCGAGGCGTGGTCCTGGCCGCGGAAGAAGTGGTTGAAACCAACCTCGTAGAGCGAGGCGGAGGAAGCAAAAGTAGAGATGTGACCACCAACACCAACGCCAGGGCGTTGCGCGCGGTGCACCAGCATGGCTGCGTTCCAGCGCATCCAAGCGCGGTAGGTGCGCTCCATCTTCTCGTCGCCAGGGAACTCAGGTTCGTTCTCAACGGCAATGGTGTTGATGTAGTCAGTGGTTGGAACGATAGGAACGTTCAACTGAAGATCGTGCGAGCGACGCAGCAGGTTCAGCATGATCTCGCGGGCGCGTCCGCGGCCGTGAACTCGGGCTACAGCGTCGAGTGACTCAAGCCACTCCGCGGTTTCCTGTGGGTCAATGTCCGGGGTGTTAACCGCGAAGGCGTCTTGGTTGTTAATCGACACCGAGTCCTCTATTCCTGTTACAAGATCGCTGTTGTGAGCGAGAGACCAGATTTGCTGCAGGTTTGGGTGAAACCCGCCTCTCGATTTTATTCGCTTACACGGAAACAAATGCCTACATTTGCTGGTTTGCTTGTATCAGTTGGTGGTATGCCGCCAACCCAATGGTTTTTACGAAAGGAACCCATCTTGACTCTGCTCATCGGTGACCAGGCCCCAGACTTCACACTCAGCAACCAGAACGGTGAGAGTGTGACTCTCAGTTCGTTCCGCGGTCACAAGGCCGTTGTCCTGGTGTTCTTCCCATTTGCATTCACTGGCACCTGCACCGGAGAGCTCTGCGAGCTGCGCGACAACATTTCGGTTTTCGAGTCCGACAACGTCGAGCTTCTGGCAATCAGCTGTGACAGCAAGTTCACTCAGCGCGTCTTCGCTGAGCAGGAGGGCTACAAGTTCAGCCTGCTGAGCGACTTCTGGCCACACGGCGCAGTTGCCAAGGACTACGGCGTATTCCTAGAGGAGAACGGAATGGCCACTCGAGCCACCTTCGTTATCAACAAGGACGGCGTCATCACCACCAAGTTCGTGACCTCGCCTGGCCAGGCCCGCGAATTTGCCGATTACCAGAAGGCAATCGCAGCGCTTTAGACAAACTTCTGAAAATTACGCTAAAGTAGTCCGAGTTGTTGAAAAACAGCAGGGGCCTTTAGCTCAGTTGGTAGAGCGCCACGCTTACACCGTGGATGTCATCGGTTCGAGCCCGGTAGGGCCCACAAATGGAACGGCATTCTCCTTAGGGAGGGTGCCGTTTCGTCGTTCTCCGCTAGCATTTTGGCTATGACTACCAACGACTGGCAGAGCCGTCTGATGAGCGATGATGAGCTCCAGCACGTGCTCGCTAACCTCGGTGCCCTCGAGGGAATGCAGGTTCTCCAGCGTCAACTGGAGCTGCGTTCGCAAAGTCATGAGGCCAGCAGCGATCTTCGCGAGGAAGTTTCCAGCCACCCCGAACTCGGGCTAACGGATGTAGTGCAAATCATTGATGCACCGATGTCGCCTGAGCCAGAGGTCAAGGCGGAGCCACAGGTGCAGGAAACGGCTCCAGCGACTGACATCGCGGGCAGTCTGAACGCTCTTTTCGCCAACCGCCAGCAGGTTTCTTTTGAGCCGGTTGCTCCTCTAGAAGTTTCTGAGACCCCAAGGGTGGTTCCTGAGGCCGTCGCAAATCCCGGCTACAACCCTGTGCCACTCGAATCAAACACGAACAGCTTCTTCATTCCAACCTTCTCTAACCCTCTTCCTGGCACCGAGAGCATCGAAGTTGTCACGCCGATGGCTCAGCCCATTGATCCGGCAAAGGTATCGAGCTCGAAGTCCGACGAAGAGCCGGTAGCCACCGCCGAGACACCGGTCGCTGCGCCGCTCGTGCAGACCCCTCCAGTTGCCGAGTGGGAGAGCTCACAGGAGCCAGCACTTGAAATTCCATCGGCCGAAGAGGCAATCACCGCCTTCGAGGAGGCCGACACCACGTCAACGGCGCAGCCAAATCTGGTTGACGACGTCATTCTTTCCGTTGGGGGAGAACTAGACGAATCCCTGGAGATTCCGCTGGTTGAGCCTGCCGCCTCAGTGGCGGCGACTGTCACTGCTGAGGCAATCGGCTCCGAACTGGGTCAAACCAGCCCTCAGCCAAAGCGCTTGAAGAGTGGTCTGGGCAAGCTGATTGCCACCTGGAACGGAACCGGCAACCTGCTCTTTTTGATTGCGGCAGGCTTTGCGACTGCCTCCATGCATTTCAGCCTCGCTACGGTTCTGGTGGGTGCCTTCGGTGCTCTAGCGGTGACTGGCTTCGGTTTCGGCACCGCAGCTCTCTCGGCAAAGCGCGGAGCGCAGCCACAGGCAACACTTTCCCGTGCCGCCTTCGGCGTGCGGGCGGCCGCAATCCCGCTGGTCTTCGTGACCATCGCTGGTTACGCCGCCACCAGCCTCGCAAGCACATTTATCGTTACCGGCGTCCACTTCTTCTATCCAGCCTTACCTGGACTCGTCTTCGGTCTGCCCGTCCAGTATCTGCTGCTTGGCGCGCTCTTACTTCTAGCTGCGGCAGCCACCGTCTTCGATGGAGCCCGTCGCCTGCTCATGACCCGAACGGTTGCCTATGTGTCCTTCGCCTGGATCGCGGCTGTTCTCGGGTTCGGTATTTCTAGTACACCTAAGGTGCTCGACCTCGGCGCAGTCAATTCGCAACAGGCACTGGCGCTTGCATCCGTGCTTTTGATTGTGATCTCAATCATTTGGGGAACTAGCGCAGCAGATGAAACTCCACAGTTGGCGACAGACCTTCACCCAGCTAAGTTGTTGGCCACCGGGCTTTTGAGCCACTCGATCATTGGAACCATCGCAGTTTGGGCTGGATTCGCCTTTGCCAACGTGGTTTGGGCACCACTTGTGATGCAGATTCTGGGTGGTCTATTCGCTCTGGCGGCCATCGCGGCTTTGTCTCACCAGATTCGTCGCATTGCCGACTCTTACTCTGGCTTTGGCCTGATGGGCACCCGCTGGTGGGTCGTGGTTGGCTCTTTGATCATCGTTGCCGCCGGAACTGTCAGCATGTGGTTATTTGTAGACCCAGCCGATCTAGCACCAGGGGTTGAGTCGCTTCTGCCGGTTGCCGGCGTGCCAGTTATCGCATGGTTGGCAACATACGGTGTTGACACAGTGCTCCGTCGTGACGAGTACCACGAGGTCTCACTGCTTCGTGACTACGGCTTCTACGGCCGCGTTCGAGTCATCAACCTGGCTGGTTGGATTATTGCCACGGCCGTTGGTCTTGGCTTCGTGGAGTCTTGGGTACCCGGCTTCGCCTGGCTTGGCTACATCGCTCACCCACTTGGCTACTCCGCAACCGGCCTCCAAGCCGATACTGGGGTATGGATTGCCTTCGCCATCGGTGTGATTGCACCGCTGTTTACCGTAGGAGCCATCCGCGAGCAGGAAGCTGAGGGTCAGGCTCTCGCCAACCGTCACAAAGACCTAATCAACGTCTTGGGCGACCTCTAATGGTGCAGCTGGCCCAACTCGTTACTGGTTTTGAGGAACTCTGGCCGCTTTCAAATGCCGAAGAGTGGGACACCCCCGGCCTGCAAGCCGGTGCACCAAATCAAAACGTGCAGCGGGTAATGCTCTCAGTTGACGTCACCGATGCAGTCGTAGCCTGCGCCATCCAGGCCAAGTCCGACCTACTGCTAGCCCACCACCCGTACCTGATGCGTGGCGTTAAGTTCTTAGCCGAAGACCAGCCAAAGGGTTCGGTTCTAGCCAAGGCAATTCGCGCCAACCTAGCCATTTATTCGGCCCACACCAACGCCGATGTGGTTGCGGATGGCGTCTCGGACGTTCTTGCTAAGCAGTTGGGCCTAAGCGATTCGGCCCCGCTCCTGGGCCAGGGCGATGTTGGTACCGGTCGGGTAGGAGATCTCACAGATGCCACCACCCTCGGAAAGTTCGCGGCTACTGTTGCCAGGACTCTGCCTCACACCGCAACCGGAGTGCGAGTGTCAGGCGACTACAACCACGTAGTTGAGCGAGTGGCCGTCTGTGGCGGAGCAGGAGACTCATTCATCGAGGCGGCCAGAGCGGCAGGCGCAGATGTCTACGTCACCTCCGACCTTCGCCATCACGTGGTTCAGGACGCGCGCGAATCATCGCTCCTGGCATCGGAGGGCAACCAGATGGCAATCATTGATGTTTCCCACTGGGCGAGTGAATTTCTCTGGCTGGAGGTTGCGGCCGAACAGTTGCGTAGAATTTACCCCGAGGTAAGTTTTGAGGTCTGCGACCTTAGAACCGATCCCTGGGACTTCGTGGTCACGCAATAACGACCACCCCACAATCAAACTCAAAAGGACTCTGCGTGAACGCAACACCAAACCAGTTACAGGACCTGCTCGAGCTCAATGCTCTGGATCAGCTGATTCTGAAGTCGCGAACAGAGGCCGAACAGCTGGGGCAGGACGAAACTTACGTCAAGCTGCAAGCCGATTTCAAGGCCACCAGTGGTGACTTTGTAGCCGCCAATAACGTGATCGACGGCCTAAAACTAGACCTCAAGCGTCTGGAGTCAGACGTGGAGCTAGTTGACAAGCGTATGGCAAAGGACGTTGCCAGCCTCCGCACCACTTCAGTGGTTAAGGACGCGCAGGGGCTGCAGCACGAGATCAAGACTCTAGAGCGCCGCAAGCAGGAGCTTGAGGACCAGGAACTCGAAATCATGGAGGGTCTGGAGCACGCAAATCGAAACCTCGCAGACATTACCGCTCGTCGTTCGGGAATCGAATCTGAACTGCGTACCGTGATTGAGTCCCTCAACCGCGAGAAGGCGCGCCTGGTGTCTGGAATCGAACTGGCGCAGGCGGACCGTAAGCAGCTGGTTGGACGCCTTCCGGCCGAT
>JAGWUG010000049.1 GCA_028868555.1 Actinomycetales bacterium
CGTGGAAGGTGACTGAAAATGCTCCGGTCTCAGCAAATACTGGAGCCCAGCGGTCTGGGTTCTCAATCATCAGGTGCAGGTCGAGCGGAAGCGGAGTCACTTCCTGAAGGCGAGTCACCATGGTCTGGCCGAAGGTCAGGTTTGGCACAAAGTTGTTGTCCATGACGTCAACGTGAATCAGATCGGCTGCGGCAATGGTCTGCAGTTCGGCCTGCAGGTTGGCGAAGTCGGCCGAAAGGATGCTCGGGTTGATGCGAACGGACATGGAATCGATTCTATTCAGGGAGCGACGGCGCTAGATCTTTTTGCGTAGCAGTGCGATGAACATGGCATCGGTGCCGTGCACGTGCGGCCAAAGCTGAACCGTCTTGCGACCTGCAGTGAGCGCGCGGCTGCCACTAAGTGCAGGGTTGGTCTCAGTCATGAGTGCGGTGGCGTCCAGCAGTTCCAGCTGGTCGCCGAAGGTCTTTTGCGCCCAGTCCACCACGGCCACGGTTTCGCCTGGGTGTGGAGAACAGGTCACGTACCCGATGACGCCGCCGGGCTTCAGGCCCTTCCACGCGCTTGCCAGTAGTTCAGTCTGGAGCTTGCTCAGTTCGGCAACGTCCTTGGCCTGCTTGCGGTAGCGGCTCTCAGGGCGGCGACGCAGCGCTCCCAGACCGGTGCATGGCGCATCGAGGAGAATGCGGTCAAAACTCTCCGGGGCATCGTCGCCAAGGTCTCGACCGTCGCCGGTGCGCACGTAGATGTTTGGGTTTACCGCGCTCAAGGCCTGCTCAACCAGCTTGGAGCGGTGTGGCTGCAGTTCGTTGCAGGTGAGCTCGGCCCCCTGCTGGCTTGCCACTGCGGCTAGAAGGGCTGCCTTGCCACCTGGGCCAGCGCAGAGGTCGATCCACTCTTCGGTTGCACCCTTCGAAGCGGAGAGGATTGGGGCGTTGGCTAACGCGAGCGCGGCCAACTGCGAACCCTGGTCCTGAACGCGCAGTCGTCCCTCAACCACGAGCCGCAGAGCGGCTGGGTCGCCATCTGGTAGCTCGCCACCGAGTGGGCTTACTCCCCCGAGAACGGCTCCGGCATCCAGCAGGTCATCGCTATTGGCAAGGCCAGGCAGAGCCACCAGGTTGACCAACGGGGCCTGGTTGTCTGCGGCCAGCAGGGTCTCAAGTTCTGCCTCTCGCCCATCGATGCGGAGCGAGTCCTCGAGTGTGCGGATGATCCACTGCGGGTGCGAGTACTGGATGGAAAGCTTGGCCACTCGGTTTGGTGCCTTAGCGAGCAAATCTGCCAACCACTGGTCGCGGCTTCGCTCGGAGATGCGGCGGAGCACGCCGTTCACCAGGCCACTCAGGCTGGGTCGCAGCACCTGTTTGGCAAGATCAACGGTCTCGCTCAGGGCTGCGTGGCTCGGAACACGCATTCCGAGCAGCTGGTGGGCACCCAGTTCGAGAATGACTCGGACTTCTGGGTCCAGCGCTGCCAACTCGCGTCCGGAGGAAACCTCGATGGCGGCATCGTAGAAGAGCGCGTTGCGGATGGTGCCAAACGCCATCTCCTGAGCAAAGCCGGTGTCGCGTGAGTCAAGCTTTGCCTGATTCAGCAGCTTAGGCAGCAGCAGGTTGGCGTAGGCGTCATCGGTGGCCACGGCCAGCAGCAGCTGGTACGCAACTCCACGCGCGCTTCTAACGGTTGGACGTGTGATTTCTCTAGCCAAGTTGGCTCACCTTTCCGGCGGCTCCCCTGGCCCAGTCGAGTGCAGGCATGGGGTTCTTGCCGGCGGGTTGAACAGTCTTAAGTTGCAGCAGAGTGCCTTCTCCACACTCCACAAGGACGCGCTTGGGTTCCAGACGCAGGGTGCCGGGCGTGGTTTCGCCCTCGGCGCGTCCCAGACTCACGGCGTCCAGAATGCGGAAAGAATCCTCACCGATGCGGGTGTGTGCCATCGGCTCCGGGTTCATGGCCAGAATCAGGCGCTCAAGCTCTCGTGCGGATCGGTTCCAGTCGATTGCTGCGAGTTCGCGGGTTGGCTTGGCGGCCAGTGGTAGGTCGGCGTTGGCAATCTGCGGGGTTGGCTTTGTGATGCCAGCTTCCAACTCCGGAAGCACCTGATTCATGAGCGTGATTCCAAGCTCCGTGAGGCGCTCCAGCAAGCGGCCGCTGGTCTCGCCAGGCTGAATCACGGTTGGCACTACTCCGTAGATCGGGCCGGTGTCCATGCCCTCGTCCAACTTGAACATGGTCACACCGGTTTCGGTGTCTCCCGCCATGATCGAGTTTTGAACCGGTGCTGCACCGCGCCACTTGGGCAGCAGGCTGTAGTGCAGGTTGGCCCATCCAAGCGGCAGTGCCTCGAGGGCAAAATTCTTGAGCAAGGCACCGTAGGCAACAATGATGCCTAGCTCGGCGCCGGTTGCCTTTAGCTGATCGGCCACGGCCTCATCAACCTTGTTGGCCTTGATTACCGGAATCCCCGCGGCTTCGGCTACCTGCGCGGTGGGCGATGGGGTTAGGACTCGCTTGCGGCCAACCGGGGCATCGGTGCGGGTGAGAACGGCAACCACCTCGTGCGGGCCAGCCAGCAGCGCCTGTAGGGTGCGCGCGGCGGTAGCCGGCGTTCCGGCGAAAACTAGCTTCAAAGGTTGCCTTTCCGACTTCTACTAAATTACTTCGGAATCGTCCATGCGGAGCTTTACCGCGCGGCTGGCTCGGCCGGACTTGGCATTGATGGAGCGGTTGCCGGCGTTGGCAATGAGCACTCGAGCCTTTAGTTCTTTAGCCAGATTCTCGCCCACCGAGTACTCGTATCGAATGAGATAACGCCAGACCGGGTCAGGCAGGGCCGGACCGGTGTCTCCCTGCAGCAGGGGTCCAAGTACCTCGATGGCGTCTGGTTTGTCGCTGAACTGGCTCAAGTTGGCAACCACGGTGTCCAGTAGGTCGCGTGGCCCAGCCACCGATGCCATTCGGCAGTGCGGCGGGAACCTTAGCTCGCGTCGGTTAGCCAGTTCTGCGGCTGCTATGCCGCGCTGATCCCAGAGGGCGAAGCGCCTGCCAATCTCTGTTGCGAGACCCACTCCCACGCAACGGCCGCCGGGGGCCATGAGGCTAACCGCGTTGCTCCAGAGATTTACAGCCTGTTCGGTAGCCCGCAGGGTGTCGCGTGACGCCAATCGCTGCCCGTCGAGGATGATCACTGCGGCGTACCCACCTGGGATGGCGGGCTCCGCTCCCGGGGTGGCAACCACCAGGCGCTTGCCTGGCTTGATCTGTTCCACTCGCTGGTCGCCGTTGGCCTCGATCACGTTAACACCGGGGAAGGCCTTACCGAGCTCGGCGGCGGTGCGGGTGGAACCCGCAACCCCCTGCCTAGTGCGGGTATCGCCGCAGGCGTGGCATGGAACGCCAAGGTTTATGGCGCTGCACCAGCGACAGCGTGGTGTCTGCTTGGAATCCACAAAGAGTGGCCCGTTGCAGGTGCGACAGCGGCTACGTTCCCCGCAGCTCTGGCAATAGGTTCCAGTGGAGTGTCCGGTGTTGGCAACCTGAACCAACACGGCTCCGCCGGCCTCAAAGGCCTCGCGGGCAGCTTGGTAGCTGGTTGAGTCCACTCGAAGCCCGGGGTCGGTTACGGCAATTTTGGGTGGTGCGAAGATGGCACTGATGTCGCCCAGGTAGCCCAGTTCAACTAGGCGCTGGACCTCGGTGCTGCGGGAGTGCCCGGCGAAAAGCAGTTGGCAGTTGGTCTGCTGCTGGCGCAACAGCACGAGGTCTCTGGTGTGGAAGTACGGAGCGGTTGGTTCTAAGAGGTTTGGGTCGGCGTCGTCCCAGACGGCAATGCCGCCCAGTCTGGTCACCGGTGCGAATGCGGCGGCGCGAGAGCCCAGCACGATGCAGGGCGACGCCTCGAGTGAGCGCAGATAGGCCCCGTAGCGCAGGGAATTGGTCTGGTCGGTTCCGAAGTGGGCAACCACAGAGCTCAACCCAACCAAATCCAGTGCAGCCATGAGACGGTTTTGGTCGCGGAAGTCCGGTACGACCAAGATTGCAGATGCTCCCCTGCCTAGCTGTTCAAGTGAGAAAGCAACCAGGTGGGCAATCCAAGCCTGCAGCTGGTTCTCGGTGGCCTTGTCCAGGAAATGCGCCTCAGATGCCTTCAGCGAGGTTGCAATCTCTCGGGGTTCGGCAAGCAGTGTGTTGCGTCCGTCGTAGCTGGTTGGGCGACCGGCAAAGTCGAGCCGCTGTGCAGCCAGGTCTTGAACTCCAGCTGACTGGCGCTGATCGGCTGCCGCAAGCCATGCCTTCTCCACGCGGACTGAACGGCGTGGCACGGCCAGCTTGGTTAGTTCGGTGAGTGTGCCGGCTTGGCGATCCGCCAAGGCGCGAAGCAGGTGGTAGCTGGATGGCGGCAGGACCGGAACGGCCGAAATAACCGAGCCGAGTAGGTTGAGTTGACCGTCGAAGCTGGAGCTCTCAACCACCTCAACCACGTAGCCGTCGAGCGGGTTGAGTGACTTTCCAAATGGAATGGTTACTCGAACACCGGGAACGCAGGCATCGTTGAGCTCAGACGGAATGGCGTAGTCAAAGAGCCGGTCGAGTTGCGGCAGTGGCGACTCAACCGCCACCCTCGCAATTCTCACCGGAGGCATGTGACTCCCGATTGGTTAGAGTGCGGCCTGGAGCTGGGACACACGGTTGGTCTGCTCCCAGGTGAAGTCAGGAAGCTCGCGACCGAAGTGTCCGTAGGCGGCAGTCTGCGCGTAGATCGGGCGCAGCAGGTCCAGTTCCTCGATGATTGCGCGCGGACGCAGGTCAAACACCTTGGAAATAGCCTTCTCGATGGCCGCAGCTGGTACCTTCTCGGTTCCGAAAGTCTCCACGTAAACTGCAACCGGCTTGGCGACACCGATGGCGTAGGCAACCTGGACCTCGGCGCGGTCGGCAAGGCCGGCGGCAACAACGTTCTTGGCAACCCAGCGCATTGCGTAGGCGGCTGAGCGGTCTACCTTCGATGGGTCCTTACCGCTGAACGCGCCACCGCCGTGTCGGCTTGCGCCACCGTAGGTGTCGACGATGATCTTGCGGCCGGTTAGGCCGGCGTCGCCCATTGGGCCGCCGATCTCGAAGATGCCGGTTGGGTTGATGAAGAACTTGGTCTCGGACAGGTCTAGACCGGTCTGCTCCAGGATTGGCTCAACCACGACTGTCTTCATCTGCTCGCGCAGATCAGCCAGCGAAATACCCGGGTTGTGCTGAGTGGAAAGCACCACTGCGGAAACCGACTTGGCAACGTTGCCCTCGTAGCCGATGGTCACCTGGGTCTTGCCGTCTGGGCGAAGGAAGTCAACCACGCCGGTCTTGCGCACCTCTGCCAGGCGCTCGGCCAGGCGGTGTGCGGTGTGGATGGCGGTTGGCATCAGGGTTGGGGTCTCGTTGGTGGCGTAGCCGAACATCAGGCCCTGGTCACCGGCACCCTGTGTGTCAAAGCGGTCTGCCGAGCCTAGCTCGCGAGCCTCGAGGCCGGCGTCAACACCTGCGGCGATGTCAGGCGACTGGGCACCGATGGAAACCGAAACGCCACATGAGGCGCCATCAAAGCCGATATCGCTCGAGACGTAGCCAATGTTTTTGATCTTCTCGCGAACCAGCTGAGGGATCTCTACGTAGCCCGAGGTGGTTACCTCACCGGCAATGTGGACCAGGCCGGTGGTGACCATGGTCTCCACGGCAACGCGCGCACCGGTGTCTTGCGCCAGCATGGCGTCAAGGATGGTGTCCGAGATCTGGTCGCAGATTTTGTCCGGGTGACCCTCGGTCACGGACTCGGAGGTGAAGAAACGTAGATTGCTCATAAGGGTTCAAGTATATCCGCGGCCACGGACATCTATTTGGCTGGTTGCCTCTGATTACGGCTTGGCCGCATCCATGGGTTATGCGTGACGTGCGATGAAGCCGACGATGGCGTTGGCCACGTGCTGCTTAGTTCCGGTTGCGTGCGCCGAGTTGCCCTGCTGGTCGAGCAGGTACACCGTGTTGTGGTCGGCGCCGAAAACTGCACCCTCGGACACATCGTTGGCAACAATCAAATCGCAGCCCTTGCTGTCCAGCTTGATGGTGGCCAGCGATGCCAGGCGCTCGAGCGATCCCGCGGTCTCGGCCGCGAATCCAACGGTTAGGCAGTTCAGGTCCTGCGCCTTGATGAACTCAACTGCATCGGCGAGGATGTCTGGATTTGCCACCAGCTTGAGCTCCAGTGAATTGCCAATCTCACTGCGCTTGATCTTCTGTGTCTGTGGGTGCTCAACGCGGAAATCGGCCACTGCGGCGGTCATCACCAGAACATCGGCGTCAGGCAACAGGTCATCAACCTGCTGTGCCAGTTCCTTGGCGGTAGTCACCGAAATGACTCGGTCAACACCGCTGGTAGAAATGCCTAGATTGGCACCGATGAGGGTGACGCGCGCGCCGGCTGCTTTAGCCGCAAGCGCGATTGCAACCCCCTGCTTGCCGCTGGAGTGGTTGCCGATGAAACGAACCGGGTCGATTGCCTCGCGCGTTCCACCCGCAGTGACAACTACGTGCTTGCCGGCGAGAGAAACTCCAGCCGACTCAGCCTTCTGAGCCGCGACCGAAAGCGCGACGGCAACGATGGCCTCCGGCTCTGGGAGACGGCCGGGACCTGAATCTGCGCCGGTGAGGCGACCCGAATCCGGGTCAAGCACGGTTACTCCGCGCGAACGCAGCAGCGCCACGTTTGCCTGAGTTGCCGGGTTCTGCCACATCTCCGTGTGCATTGCTGGAGCCACCAGGACTGGAGCCTTGGAGGCAAGCAGAGTGTTTAGTAGCAGGTCATCGGCCATGCCGGCTGCGTACTTTGCCAGGAACGAGGCGGTTGCCGGGGCAACCACAATTAGGTCGGCTTCCTGCCCCAACGCCACGTGCTTGACGGAATCCACATCGGTGTAAAGGTCTGGATCAACGGCGTTGTGGCTCAGGGCCTCAAGCGTGGTTGCACCGATGAATCGCAGCGCGTTCTGCGTTGGAATCACCTTG
>JAGWUG010000050.1 GCA_028868555.1 Actinomycetales bacterium
CCCGAGCAGGTTTGGGCCGCCAACGGTTCAAACGAAGTCCTTCAGCACATCTTCCAGGCTTTTGGTGGCCCTGGTCGCTCGGCCATGGGTTTCACACCTACCTACTCCATGTACCCACTCATCTCCGAGGGCACCGGTACTCGCTACATCGCCATTGAGCGCGGGCCTCGCTTTGAACTAACCCCAGAACTCGTGGCAGACGCCATTACTGAGCACAAGCCAAACATCATCATGCTTTGTGCGCCCAACAACCCAACCGGAACTCCGCTGTCGCTGGAGTGCATCGACGCAGCCTATGAAGCGGCACACGTCTACGGCGGCATCGTTGTGGTTGACGAGGCCTACGCCGAGTTCGCGCACGACACTTCTGTCACGGCGATCAACCTCCTAGACGGGCGCCCTAACCTTTTGGTTAGCCGCACCATGAGCAAGGCCTTCGCCTTCGCTGGGGCGCGCGTTGGCTACCTACTGGCAGACCCAGCTGTCATCGATGCACTCCGCTTGGTGCGCCTGCCCTATCACCTGAGCGCTTTCACTCAGGCCGCGGCCGAGGGTGCGCTTGCCCACTCGGACGCCCTGCTGGCCAATGTTGACGACATCAGGGTTCAGCGCGACCGCATCGTGGATGAACTCCGCGAAATGGGTCTAGACGTCTACGATTCGGACAGCAACTTCGTTCTCTTTGGTGGGCTTGAAGACAACGATTCGGTCTGGAAGGCTCTCCTCGAGCGCGATGTTTTGATTCGCAACGTGGGCATTCCGGGCACCCTTCGCGTAACCGCGGGAACGGTTGCGGAAACCACAGCGTTCCTCGCCGCCATGCGCGAGGTTCTTGCCCAGGGTAAGTAAGCGTAACCCGCCCGCTCGCTCTAGCTTCGCCTCAGGTAAAATAGACCAAGCGCCAGTTGGTGCTAGCTCCCACGAAAGGTCTAGACCGTGAGTCGTACCGCAGCGCTGAGCCGCAAAACCAGTGAGTCCGCAATCGAGTTGAGCATCAACCTTGACGGAACCGGCAAGTCCGAGATCAGCACCACCGTGCCATTCTTCGACCACCTGCTCACCGCCTTTGCAAAGCACTCTCTGGTTGATCTCACCGTCAAGGCTTCCGGCGACACCCACATCGATGTGCACCACACCGTTGAGGACACCGCTATCGTTCTGGGCCAGGCCATCAAGCAGGCTCTCGGCGACAAGTCGGGCATTGGTCGCTACGGCGACGCCACCGTTCCATTGGATGACGCACTTGTGCGCGCCGTGGTTGATGTTTCGGGTCGCCCATACCTGGTTCACAAGGGCGAGCCTGCCGGCTTCGAGCTGCACCTCATCGGTGGACACTTCACCGGAAGCATGGTGCGTCACGTTTTTGAGGCAATCGCCTACAACGCGGGTCTGACCGTGCACGTAACCGTACTCGATGGCCGAGACCCTCACCACATTGCCGAGACCGAGATCAAGGCCTTCGCTCGCGCCTTCCGCAAGGCAGTTGAGCCAGACTCTCGCGTGGTTGGAATTCCAAGCACCAAGGGCGCCCTGTGACCCCACCTCGCGTGGTAGTTCTCGACTACGGTTCGGGCAACGTCCACTCGGTAGCCAAGGCCGTTTCGGTGGCCGGTGCAGAGGTTGAACTAACCGCAGATCCAACCGCCATCCAGGCCGCCGACGGCCTCATCGTGCCCGGTGTAGGTGCATTCGCAGCCGTAATGGAGCAGCTTGCCAAAGTAAACGGTGCACGCCTCATCGAGCAGCGCCTCATCGCCGGCAAGCCTGTCCTCGGCATCTGCGTAGGTCAGCAGGTGCTCTTCGAGCAGGGTGTTGAGCACGGAGTCGAGACCGAAGGCCTTGGCCAGTGGCCAGGCGTGGTTGAACTCCTAGATGCACCGATGCTTCCACACATGGGATGGAACACCGTCGAGGCCCCGTCAGACTCCGTCCTGTTCGACGGCATCGGTGACGAGCGTTTCTATTTCGTCCACTCCTACGGGGTGAAGCACTTCCCGCCACTAGGTGGGGGAGCATTCGCACCTCCAAAGATCACCTGGGGCAACTACGGCGGACCATTCGTGGCTGCGGTGGAGAACGGCCCTCTCATGTCTACCCAGTTCCACCCAGAGAAGTCGGGTCAGGCGGGAATCCGCCTGCTCACCAACTGGGTAAACAGCTTTTAGCGAAAGGCAAGCACCACCAATGAGCAAGTACCTCGAACTCCTCCCGGCAGTAGACGTTGCCGATGGCAAGGCCGTGCGCCTGACCCAGGGCGAAGCCGGCAGCGAAACCGACTACGGTGACCCGCTTGAGGCAGCACAGCAGTGGATCAACGCAGGTGCAGAGTGGATTCACCTAGTTGACCTGGATGCAGCCTTCGGTCGCGGCAACAACCGCGACGTAATCACCCGTGTCGTCAACGCCTCTACCGGCGTCAAGATTGAGCTCTCCGGCGGTATCCGCGACGATGCCTCGCTCGAGGCTGCCCTCGAGGCAGGTGCCACCCGCGTCAACCTGGGAACCGCAGCACTCGAAGACCCAGAGTGGACCGAGCGCGTCATTGCCAAGCACGGCGACAAGATTGCCGTTGGCCTGGATGTGCGCGGAACCACACTTGCCGCACGCGGCTGGACCAAGGAGGGCGGTGACCTCTGGGAGGTTCTCGCTCGTCTGGAAGCCGCAGGTTGCGCCCGCTACGTGGTGACCGATGTCACCAAGGACGGCACTCTGCGTGGCCCAAACCTCGAGCTCCTCAAGCAGGTCATGGAGAAGACCTCCAAGCCTGTCGTTGCATCCGGAGGCATCAGCAGCCTGCAGGACATTGCAGACCTTTACGCTCTGGTTGAGCTAGGACTAGAGGGCGCAATCCTGGGCAAGAGCCTTTACGCTGGTCGCTTCACCCTGGAAGAGGCGCTCGCCGTAGCCAGCGGCAAGTAGCCAAAACTTCAAAGCCCACCGATGTCTCACGACTACCAGCACATCAATCCGGATCGGTTCGCCGACTCGGCTGGTGTGCCCTGGGAGGGGAGGCACTTTGAGGCCAACCCGTGGTCTGGTGACGATGGCTCGGCCAACCCGGCACTGCTGGAGGCGTTGACCCAGTTCCGCACCGGCGACGCCACAGCGCATCATGTGCACGCCGTGCTGCGTGACTCACGTCTGCTGGTTCCACTGGTTGCCAACCTCGGCGAAGCCGGAGAGGGTGCTCACGGTCAGACCGTGGACAAGTCCGCAGATCTCTCAATCGTCTCGGTCTCGAGCCCAGATGGCCAGACCGCACTCCCGGTTTTCAGTTCCGTGGCAGCGATGAGCGTTTGGAATGCTGCAGCCAGGCCAGTGCCAATCGAGACCGCGCGCGTGGCGCTTGCCGCCGCGTCGGAGAACAACGGCCGCATCATTCTTGATCCGGGAAGCGAGACCGAATTTGTGGTTCGCCGAACCGCATTCCGATCCCTGGCAGATGCCAGCCCATGGGTGCACCCGAGCCTGGATGCCACCGTCAAGGCGGCATTTGCATCGGTGATTGATTCCGAACCCGCGGTGGAAAACTTTGCCATCCAAAACGGTGACCCGCAGTCACGTTTAGCCGGCCCAGAGGTGCTGGTGTACCTAAAGCTGACCCCGGGTCTCAGTGCTGCAGAACTGCAGGAGCTGCTCGGCCGACTCACCGCCGGTTGGGCAGCTAACGCTGCAATCGCCGCAGGCGTTGACTCGCTCGGAATCAAGCTGGTCTAGCCGTGGACTTGCCGGTCTATTCAATCTCCAAGCCGTTCTTGGCTCAGGCCGTGCTCCAGTTGGGATTGCCGCTTGATGCCAGCATCGGCGAGTTCGTGTCTAATCTGGCTCCAATCTATGCCGGTCGCAGCATCGGTGCGCTGCTAAACCACACCTCCGGACTGGACGACTACAGCCAACTTCCCGAGTATGGCGCAGCTGTGGCAAACCTCGAGAGCGCGTGGAGTCGTGAGGAGCTCCTGGAGCGCAGTCTCGCACTACCGCACGCGAACGAAGGCTTCCGCTACTCCAACATCGGCTACCTGCTGCTGCGCATGGCGGTCGAGCGGGCCACCGGTCTTAGCTACTTTGACTCGCTTCAGAAACTGGTCTTCGACCCGCTCGCAATCACCGGGCACCTGGAGTGGGAACAACCCACCGATGCCGTTCCCGGCTACGACCCGAAGTGGGTCTACTCAGGCACCTTCCTGGAGGGTGATGCCAACGTCGCGGAGTCCTTTGGGTTGCTAATCGACTGGCGTGCCGCAACCATCGGGCTCAACGTGGGCCTGACCCCTGTGCCCTACCCAAACACCGGTTTCGACGAGCCCGGCTATGGCTTTGGAACCATGAATGACGGCAATCCCGTGCGTTTGGTTGGTCACGGCGGCGGGGGACCGGGCTGGGGTTTGATGGTTCTCATGAACGTGGCAACCGGTGAGGTGGCCTTTGAGGCCGGCATCGACGAGGTCTGGAATCAGACCGAAGCCATTGGGCGACTTCGAGAACAGCTCGGCGCCTAGCGAAGAGTTAGGCGCTTAGGCGACTGGTCCGGTGTACTTCTCGCCCGGGCCGCTTCCCGGAGCGTCCTTGACGGTGCTCTCCTCGCGGAAAGCCAACTGAACTTCGCGAAGTGCGTTGCGCCAGATTCGAGCGTGCTGGTCACCCATGTATGGGGCAGTCGCGGTGAGCATGCCGGCGGCGGCATCAATGTACTTGCGGGCCTCGTCCAGATCTGCTGGGCGGCCGTCCTCGGAAAGTCCACAGTGCACAGCGGCTAGATTCAGCAGCTCCACGAAGTAGCGGCCAACCACCTCGACGGCTGGAATGTCCGCCAGGTCGGTGATCTGGTCGAATACAGAATCGGAGTGGTCGTGCTGTTCAGACATCGGTGTGCATTCTGCCGCGCAAAAAACGGGGACTTTACTCTCTCGGACTAACCCTGATAGACTAACCCACGGCTCCGAGGCATGCCTCGGTCAGAAGTGGATTCAGTTCCCACCCGCGTTCATCGCTCCAAATGATGGCCGGGTTGCCCAAGAACTTACAGTTCTGTGCGTTTATCGGCACCTTTGCCCATGGACGTGGCCACTTTCGTCACGTCATAGGAGCAACAATCAGCGATCCAAGAATCAACGAGCGCATCCGTGTGTCCGAGGTCCGCCTCGTAGGCCCAGCCGGAGAGCAGGTTGGTGTAGTCCGTATTGAAGAGGCACTGCGCATGGCGCAGGAGGCCGACCTTGACCTAGTCGAGGTAGCCCCTAACTCCAAGCCACCAGTTGCCAAGATCATGGACTACGGCAAGTTCAAGTACGAGGCAGCGCAGAAGGTGCGCGAGGCTCGTAAGAACCAGGTCAACACCGTCCTCAAGACCGTTCGTTTTGGATTGAAGATTGACGACCACGACTACGGCACCAAGCGCGGCCAGATTGAGAAGTTCCTCAAGGCCGGCGACAAGGTGAAGGTCATCGTCGTGTTCCGTGGCCGCGAGCAGTCCCGCCCAGAGATGGGTATCAAGCTGCTCCAGAAGCTTGCCGAAGAGGTCAACACCCTGGGCTCGGTTGAGTCCAATCCGTCTATCGACGGACGCAACATGGTGATGGTCATCGGTCCACTAAAGAACAAGGCCGACGCCAAGGCCGAAGCCAAGCGTGCAGCAGACAAGGCCAACTCGGCTGCGGCTGCTAGCCAAACCACTGAACCAACCGTGTCGGCTGAGCCAGCCGAACAGAACTAGGAGAAAGCAATGCCAAAGCAGAAGACTCACTCTGGCGCTAAGAAGCGTTTCCGCTTCACCGGTAGCGGCAAGTTGATGAAGGAACAGATCAACATGCGCCACAACATGGAGCACAAGTCCAGCCGTCGTACCCGTCGCCTGAACCAGGACCAGCTGGTCTCTGCAGCCGACTTCAAGACCATCAAGAAGCAGCTCGGCCGCTAGTCGGTCAGCCCAATAACTTAGGAGCAGAAAAATGGCACGTGTCAAAAATGCTGTAAACGCCGTCAAGAAGCGTCGCGTTGTTCTCGAGCGCGCAAAGGGTTACCGTGGTCAGCGTTCGCGTCTGTACCGTATGGCCAAGCAGCAGATGCTGCACTCGCTGGTCTACGCATACAACGACCGCCGCGACCGCAAGAGCAACTTCCGTCGTCTGTGGATCCAGCGCATCAACGCAGCTGCCCGCGCCAACGGCATGACCTACAACCGCTTCATCCAGGGACTGAACCTGGCTGGAATCGTAGTTGACCGTCGCATCCTGGCTGACATGGCCATCAACGACGCCGCTACCTTCAGCAAGCTGGTTGCTAGCGCTAAGGCTGCTCTGCCTGCAGACACCTCGGCCCCAAAGGCTAACTAGTTTCAAATGCTGACCGATCCCAAGTCCAGTTTGGTCAAAGGGGTCGCTAGGCTCTCAAAGAAAGACGCCCGGTCCCAGACCGGGCTCTTTCTGCTTGAGGGGCCGCAGGGTCTAAAAGAGGCTGCGGACACCCCCAAGTCAATAGTCGAGCTCTACGCGACCCAAGAGTGCGTAGACCGCTACCCGCAGCTGTTCGAGCGTCTGCAAAAAGCTCGCGTGGACCTGACTTTGGTCAGCGACCGCGTGCTCGAGGCCATGTGCGACACCTCCACCCCGCAGGGCGTTCTGGCGGTGTGTCAGCAGCTGCACGTCAGCCTGGACTCGGTGCTGAAAACCAAGCCAAAGCTGATCGCCGTG
>JAGWUG010000051.1 GCA_028868555.1 Actinomycetales bacterium
GAGTCTGGCATTAGGTGACGCGGCTTCCGTTGTCTTGCAGGTTGAGGTAATCGCGGCTCTGAACTAGATCGCGCAGGCGGGCAAAGCCGTCATAGACCTCGGTGAAGCTGGTTGGCAGCGGCGCGATCGCCAGGCGGATTCCACTTGGAGTGCGGAAGTCTGGTACCACGTTCTTCATGGTGCGGAGTGCTGCGGCAATCTTCTTGGCATCGGTGTGAACAATGCTGATGTGCCCGCCGCGCAGGTCTGCGTCACGCGGGGTGATCAGGCTGAAGCCAAGTGGCACCAGCCAGGCGTCAAAGAGCGCAAGCATCAGTTCGGTTCCAAGCTGGGCCTTTGCGGCAATGGCACCGATGCCTGCCTCCTCGATCATGTGCAGGCTGGACTGAACCATGCGAATGCCGATGATGGAAGGGCTGGCGATCTGGAAGCGACGCATTTCGGTGGTGGTTGGCTCGAAGAACGGACCCATCTCAAACTGCTTGTCCTGGGCAAACCAACCCTGGATTGGCGCACCAATCTGGTTCTGCAGTTCCTTGCGCACGTAGATCCAGGCAGGAGCACCCGGGCCGGCGTTGAGGTACTTGTAGGTGCAGCCAACCGCTAGGTCGACGCCCCACTCGTCGAAGCGCAGGTCAACCGAGCCAACCGCGTGGCTGGCATCCCAAACCACGAGGGTGCCGTTCGCGCGGCACAGGTCGGTGATGGCCTTCACGTTTGGCTGAGCACCTGAGCGGTAGTGGATTACCTGCAGGGTCACCAGAGCAACGTCGTCGTTCAGGAATGGAGTTAGTAGCTCTGGGGTCACCAGCTCGTCGGTGGTGGCAATGTCGGTTGCTCCCGGGCCACCAGTTCCGTCGTTGTTTAGGGTGATGAGGTTCAAGCCAAGCTGCTTGGCAATTCCCTGCAGAATGAATCTGTCGGTGGGGAAGTTAGCGGCATCGATGATGACGGTCTTGCGGCCCGGGCGGGCATTGATTGCGGCCACACATGCCTGGTAGAAATTCACCGATGTGGTGTCCTGCACAAGAGTCTGGCCGGCGGCTGCTCCGAGGCATACCTTGCCCAGGAGGTCACCGGCATCGGTGGCCTGGTCAATCCAGTGCGACCAGCCGTCCACCAGCTGGGTGCCCCACTCATCGGTGAGGAAACTGTTGACGGTGTCGACGGTTGCCTTCGGCAGGCGACCGAGCGAATTGCCATCCAGGTAGCAGGTGTCTGGGTCGGCAATCATGAACTGATCGCGGTACTTTGCTAGCGGGTCGGCGGCGTCCAGGGCCTGCGCGGTGGCGCGGTCAAGCGGGTTGCCAAAGGCCTTCAACTTCTCTGTTGCAGTCATGCTGCCAGCCTAGCGATTTTGCCACTTCGTTCGTCAGCGAATGGTCTGAGAAAAGTGTCTGGCTGGTCAGACAGCAGATTGGGGTGGATACATCAGTTATCCACATTTTGATAGTTACTGCCATCTGATAGGGCGACAAAAACTAAGTTAAGTGAATGGGCGTACTTCATGCTTTTGTTGACGAGAGCAAAGCAAAGAGCTACCTGATGGTTGCGGTAGTTTGCGAAGATTCCCAACTGAAGGCAGTTCGTCAAAAGATGAATTCACTCCGACTTGCGGGCCAAAGGCGCATCCACATGCGCAAGGAGTCATCGAGCAGGCAACGTCTCATAGTTTCAGAAGTTCTAAAGCTTGAAATACAAACAGTTGTTGTGCGGTCAAACGCAAGGTACAACCAGGATGCTCGGAGTGAGTGTCTTTCGCTGTTGGTGGCAAAGTGCGCCAACATGGGCGTTCGTGCTTTGACGATTGAAATTGATCAAAGCGAATATCAACGTGACTTACAAACGCTCAGTAACGTTGAGGACCTAGCGGACCTAAGCATCAGGTTTTCTCAACCAAGCGCCGAGCCAGCCCTTTGGCTTGCGGATGTAATGGTGTGGACTGAGAACCACAAACGGAAATAAAGCAAAACCCAGAACAACTGCCGTCCGACAGTTTTCTGGGTTCACTTCGCTCGGCATTGCCTCGCTAAATTAAGAGTAATAATCAAACCTGCATTCCTGCAACAGGAATGTGGATTTGTTGAAAACGCGCTTTAAGCGCGAAACCCAGTACAACGGCCGTCCGACAGTTTTCTGGGTTCACTTCACGCCGCTAGTGCAGCGCGGATTTAAATGTTAAACCAACAGCTGGTGCTTGGCTAGTTCTTTGTAGAGCGGCACGGTCTTGACCAGTTCGCTGTGGGTGCCGGAACCAATAACTGTGCCGTTCTCCATCACGATGATCTGATCGCTGTCCACCACGGTGGAGAGACGGTGGGCAATCACAATCAGGGTGCGGTTCTTGGCAACCGCATCGATGGCCTCGCGCATGCGCTGCTCGTTCAAGCCGTCCAGCGAAGAGGTGCTCTCGTCCAGCAGCAGGATTGGGGGAGCTGCCAACAGGGTGCGGGCAATCGCCAGGCGTTGACGCTCACCTCCGGAAAGCATGATTCCCTGCTCGCCAACCTCGGCATCGAGGCCGCGCTCGTTGCGCTCCAGCACCTCGGTCAGGTTCACTTCGGCTAGCACCGCGCGCAGTTCGGCATCGGTGGCGTCTGGTTTGCCAATCAGCAGGTTGGCGCGAATGGAACCGGCCAGCACCGGAGCGTCCTGCTCCACGTATCCGAGTTGGGCGCGGAGCACCGAACGGTCGAGCTCCGCAACCGGCTGACCGTCCAGCAGAATGCGACCGGCGGTTGGCTCATAGAATCGCTCAATCAGGCTGAGGGTGGTGCTCTTGCCGGCTCCAGATGGACCAACGATTGCCACGCGAGTTCCGCGCTCAATCTTGAAGTTCACTCCGCTGAGGACTGGCTTGGCTTCGGCAGGCGCAGCAGGCTCTTCCCCCTCGGAGGCAGGCTCAGCCGGGGCAGGCGCATAGGCAAAGTCCACATTTTCAAACTCAATAGCCACGGAGCTAACCGGAGTGGCCACCGATGCCTGAGGTGCGTCCGACAACTCTTCCTCGGTGACGATGGAGAGGATTTCCTGAATGCGGGCGAGCGCGCCGAGTCCGGTCTGAACCGAGGAGTAGGCGCCGAAGGCCTGGCCGATCGGGCGGATCATTAAGAACAAGAGCAGGACGAATGAAACCAGGTTGGCAACCGTGGTTGCGCCAGAGGCAACTCGGAATCCACCAACACCCAGCACCACGATGAACGCACCGTTCATGGCGATTCCGGCGATGGGGGAGATGGCCGAGGAGATGCGGGCAATCTTCACGCCCTGGTCGTAGGCCTGGGTGGCATCGGTGACAATCTCTTCTGCTTCACGAGCCTCGGCGCGAGCCGCACGAATGGTGCGAACTGCGCTCAGTGCGCGCTCAACCGCGGCCGACATTGCGCCAACGCGCTCCTGGGCCTTGGTGGTGGCGGAACGAATCTGGCGGGCCACCACGATGATGGCTCCCATGGCGACCAGAATCACCAGCAGGGTGCAGCCGAGCAGAACCGGGTCAATCACGGCCATGGCAATGACTGAACCGACGAAGACCAGCAGGCCACCAACGGCGTCAACCAGACCCTGGGTAAGTACGTTACGGAGGAGCGTGGTGTCACCAGAGACGCGGGAGACTAGGTCGCCGGTGCGACGCAGGTCGTACTCCTTAATAGGGAGACGAAGCAGGCGCTCGGCCAGGTGGCGACGAGCCGAAAGCACAACGCCCTCGCCGGTGCGAGTAAGTACGTAGTACATCCAACCGCCACTGAATCCAGAGACCACAACCAGGGTGACCAGCAGGGCAACCGGACCAACCACTGGCTGGTGCTTCTGAACGGCGTTGATTACCTGACCGGTGAGGAGTGGCTGAGCCAGCGAGAGCACGGCTCCAATCAATGAGAGCACAGCGGCCAGAATCAGCGAGCCCTTGTGCTGAGCCAGGTAAGGCCAAAGCTGCTTGAAGGTTGCCTTTGGAGTGTTCTTGTCCGGACGTCCAGCGCCACCTCGACGGCCGCGGCCGCCACCCATCATGCTCATGTGTTTCTAAACCTCTTCAACCAGGTGTGGATTCCCGGTGATCGCTTCGTTCAATAGGTAGTTGATTTCACTCAGACTCAGCGCCTCAGTGTATGCGGTGTGCCTGAAAAATCGCCCAAAGGCCACCGACCGCAGTGCCGCCAGGGCATCGGGGTGGTTTAGCTTCAGGAACATTTGGGTGGTGTTGGGCCGGCGCTCAAACTCGGTCTTCACCGTTCCGCAGTTGTAGCCAAACACGGTCAGGCTCACGTCCGCCTCGGCCGGTGAAACTTTGGAAACCAGACCGAGGTCCTCTACCGAGTAGTGCGGCCGCAACACATCGCGGCGCTCCCAAATCTGGAAGCAGGTGTTGAGCCGACGCTTCACCATCAGGCGCTCGCCGCCGGCATCCACGTAATCAATCTGCAAGTCTTGGTCACTCACCAGGTGGAAGTTGCGGTCGAGACGATTGATGACCGTCCACTTTCGCCAGCTGCGCGGCACGATGAAAGCGATGAAATCTGAGTGCGGGGCGGCGTGATTGAAGAACGGAATGCTGAGCGCGTTGTTGCGGCCAAAAGGTGGGTTGCCAAGCGTGACCGCTCCAAAGACCGGGCCAAGCTGCTGCTCCAAAAAGTCGCCACCAACCACCGATGCGTGGAGCGGCTCAATGTCAAAGGAGAGCACCCGCTCGGCTCCCGCTGCGTGGGCGGCATCGATGAAGGCACCGGTACCACCGGCAGGTTCCAGAATTGTGCGGACGCCGAAGTGGGCATCGGTGTTGTTGACCACCTCAACCAGACGGGCGGTCAGTTCCTGGGCCAAGGCAGGAGGGGTGTAGTACTGCTCTTTGCCGGTGACGCGGGTGTTACCGGCGCGCTTGCGAATGGCAGGCACGCGAGAAGTCATGCCTCAAGGATATCCAATTAGAAAAAACTTGTAATAGGCTGAAATGCTGCCCTGATGGGTGGCCCTTGGTAATGAGGCCTCAACCGCAGCCGCCGCGGAAATATCGGGTGGCAAGCACAGCTCAGATTGGCTTTTCTTTTGTCTGATAAATCACAAGAAATCGTGCTCTCCGCCAAGGGTCTCAAGAAGATTTACGGCGACTTTGCCGCCGTTGATGGCATTGACTTTGAGGTTCGCCGCGGCGAATCGTTTGGCATTCTCGGCCCTAACGGTGCCGGCAAATCCACCACCATGAAGATGATATCCGCCGTGTCCAAGCGCACGGGTGGAGACCTCAGCATTCTGGGTAAGGACCCAAACCAGAAGGGACCGGAGATCCGCGCCCACCTGGGTGTTGTGCCACAGAAGGACCTGCTCGACCGCGAGCTCAAGGCATGGGAAAACCTCTTTGTATATGGCCGCTACTTTGGCCTGCCTCGCAAGTGGCTCAAGACCAAGGTCGACGAGTTGCTGGCTTTTGCTCAGCTGGAAGACAAGCGCAACTCAAAGGTTGACGAGATGTCGGGCGGTATGCAGCGCCGTCTCGCCATTGCCCGCGGCCTGGTGAACGAGCCGGAGATTCTGCTGCTCGACGAGCCAACCACCGGTCTGGACCCGCAGGCCCGCCACGTGCTCTGGGACAGACTGTTCCGCCTGCGCGAAAACGGTGTGACCATCGTTCTCACCACCCACTACATGGACGAGGCAGAGCAGCTATGCGACCGCCTCGTTGTAATGGACAAGGGCAAGATCATGGCCGAGGGTTCTCCTGCCGAGCTCATCAAGATTCACGCCTCCAAGGAGGTGCTCGAGCTGCGCTTCGGAACCGACCGCAACGAGGAGACCGCTCCTCAGGTGGCCAAGTTTGGTGACCGGGTGGAGATTCTGCCCGACCGCGTTCTGCTCTACACCGAGAATGGCGAAGCCGCCATGGAGGCCGTTGTCGCGTCCGGCCTCAAGCCAGTGACCTCGCTGGTTCGTCGCGCCTCGCTCGAAGACGTCTTCCTCCGCCTCACCGGCCGCAGCCTGGTGGACTAAGGCAGGGCTTGCATATGTCTGATTTGAGATTCACGCCGGGGCAGGTGGTGGATGTGCCTCGCGCCATCCGCGGCGGTGCCTGGCGCGTAGCCGAATACCGGCTTCGCAACATGCTCCACTGGTGGGCTGCCATCGTTTCGTTCGGCCTCGGAAACCCGGTTCTCTATCTAGTTTCGGTGGGCATCGGCATCGGTGGGCTGATCAACAACGCCAACGGCGGCCACCTTCTGGGTGGCGTGCCATACCTGCAGTTCGTGGCCCCGGCCCTGCTCGCCAGCGCCGCCATCCAGGGTGTCATGGACGAGGTTACCTTTCCGGTCATGGAGGGCTTCACCTGGGAGAAGTACTTCTTCGCCATCAACGCCACCAGCATCGGTGCCCGTCAGATTGCGGATGGAGTCCTCCTTGCAGCAATCATCCGTGGAGTCTGGACCGTGGTCATGTACGGAGCAATCCTGCTTGCGTTTGGGGCCATTCCGGTTGGCAGCCTGCTGCCACTCATGGCTTCTTCGCTCATCGCCGGCATTGCTTGGTCGGCGGCCATCATGGCGGTATCGGCAAACCTCAAGAACGATGACGGAGTCTTCGCTATCATCGGCCGCTTTGTGATTGCACCGATGTTC
>JAGWUG010000052.1 GCA_028868555.1 Actinomycetales bacterium
AAGCCCCTCACCACCATCATTCTGGTCCGTCATGGTCGCACAGCGCTGACCGAGAGCAAGCGCATTTCGGGCGGTACGGGAGATGACCCCGAGCTTTCTGAGGCGGGGGAGCGGGACGCAGCGGCTGCCGCTAGAGAGCTGTCCAAGGTGGGCAAGAGTGGCGTCTGGGCACACCTTCCGCCAGTCTCGGCAATAGTTACCTCACCGATGGCGCGAACCCGCGGCACGGCCGAGCGCATCGGTGCTGCTTTGGGGCTTGACCCCATTGTTCACGAGGGAATCCGAGAGATTTCTTTTGGTGCATGGGATGGCCTCACCAACGACGAGGCCAAGGCCCAAGACCCGGAACTTTGGGAGGCCTGGCGCGGTTCATGGGAGGTTTCACCTCCGGGCGGAGAGTCTCTTCGGGTATTTGATGACCGCATCCGTGTTGCCAAGAATCAGATTCTGGAGCGCTTCCCAGGTCAGACGGTAGTTGTGGTGGCGCATGTCATGCCAATCCGCGGTTTTCTGCGCGCCGCCTTCGACGCCGAAATTGCGGGCTATTGGCGTCCGCAGGTCTCGCCCTGCTCTATCTCGGTGCTTCGGCTCTGGGGCAACGAGGCCGCTGAGATCATCAGCGTCAACGCTACCCACCACTTGGTTGAGAACTAGGCTTTCCCGCTTCCGAAGCCGGCGGGTAGGCTTTTAAGTCTGGTTGGGTCGACTAGGCGATCGCGGCGGTGCAAACCGACGAGGAACGTCCGGGCTCCAAATAGCGAAGCGGTGGGTAACACCCACTCGAGGCAACTCGCAAGAAAGTGCAACAGAAAGCAGACCGCCACACTTCGGTGCGGTAAGGGTGAAACGGTGGTGTAAGAGACCACCAGCGGCCTTGGTAACAGGGTCGGCTAGGTAAACCTCGCTTGGAGCAAGACCAGATAGAGAGCGTTGAAGCGGCTAGCTGAGCTCTCGGGTAGGTTGCTTGAGGCACACGGTGACGTGTGCTCTAGATAGATGATCGTCCACGACAGAACCCGGCGTATCGGTCGACCCAGCCAGAATTAAGCTCCAGCCATCCTGGGCACGGGGCCCTCAGCGATTAGTCGTAGTGCTTGTCCGCCGCGACCCAGGCCGCACCCAGAATGCCTGCGTTGTTGCGTTTCTGCGCAGGAACGATCTCCGCCGACAGCTTGAGCTTAGGCAGGAACTCCTGGTGGTTCTTGCTAACTCCGCCACCAACAATGATCAGGTCTGGCGAGAACAGACGCTCCAACGTGCTGTAGTAGGTCTGAAGACGTACCGACCAGGCTTCCCAGTCCAGGTTCTCGCGCTCTTTGGCCGCAAAGCTGGCCTTGGTTTCATAGTCAACGCCACCAATCTCCAGGTGGCCTAGCTCGGCGTTTGGCACCAGCTTGCCGTCCATGAAAATAGCGGTTCCGATGCCGGTGCCGAGTGTGGTCATCATGACCAGGCCTTTACGTCGGCGACCCGCACCAAAGCGCATTTCCGCAACACCGGCGGCATCGGCGTCATTCAAGACGTGCACGCTACGTCCGAGTACGCGCTCAAAGTGTGCGTCGGCGTCAAAACCGATCCATTCCTTAGAAACATTTGCGGCCGACATGGTGCGGCCGTGCTGCACCACAGCTGGGAAGCAGATGCCAACGGCCAAACCGCGGCTGACTCCAGGAAGTGTCTCGATGATTCTCTGCACCACAGCAGCGATGTCCTCTGGGCGGCCGCCTTCGGGGGTTGCGAACTTCACTCGCTCGCTCAAAAGTTCACCCTTACGAACATCCACCAGGGCACCCTTGATGCCGGTACCGCCGATGTCAATGCCGATTGCCTTACGAGCCATTTCTGCCTTTGCTGCTGATTTCTAGGGGAGGGTCAAAATCTCTGCGCCAGTTTCGGTTACAACCAGCGTGTGCTCAAACTGGGCTGTGATGCTCTTGTCCAGCGTGGTGACGGTCCAGTCGTCCTTCCACATCTCCCACTTGTGTGTGCCGAGAGTGAGCATGGGTTCGATGGTGAACACCATTCCCACCTCCATCACATCGGAGTACAGGGGAGCGGAGTCATAGTGGGGAATGATGAGTCCAGAGTGGAAAGCCTCACCGATGCCGTGACCCGTGAAGTCGCGAACTACGCCGTAGTTGAAACGCTTGGCGTAGGCCTCGATGGTGCGGCCGATGATGTTCACCTGACGGCCCGGAGCCACCGATGCGATGGCCCGGTCGAGGGCGATCTTGGTTCGATCCACGAGGTCCTTGACCTCCTGCGAAACATCGCCCACCAGGAAGGTGTAGTTGGAGTCACCGTGATAACCGTCTTTGAAAGCTGTGATGTCGATGTTGACGATGTCGCCAGACTGAAGCACGGTGTCATCCGGAATGCCGTGACAGATCACTTCATTCACCGATGAACAGAGAGATTTCGGATAGCCGCGGTACCCCAGGGTACTTGGATAAGCTCCCGCCGCAACCACAAACTCGTGCCCGATGCGATCGAGTTCATCGGTGGTGATGCCGGGCTGGATGAAGCTGCCCACGTGCTGAATTGCCTGTGCGGCAATCCTGCCGGCGGCCCGAATCTTGGCGATTTGGATTGGGTTTTGCACGTAGCTGCCGGTGTACTTTGCCGGCGCTTTCTTGCCCACATATTCTGGGCGCGGGATGCTCGCGGGAACCGCCCGGATGGGGCTGATGCGCCCCGGAACGAGGGTTCCGGTGCTGGGGTTCCTAGGCATGGGTTTAGTCTATTTGACGTGACCGATTCCAGTTCCGAAGCACACGCCGAGAGCGACGACCTAGACCCAGCTAAAGCTTGGTGGTACAACCTCAAGAAGCTGCGCGTGGAGCAAGGGCTGAAGTCTGCAGCTGTCTATCGAGTGGGCCCATTTGCCACCAGGGCAGAGGCCGAGATGGCACCAATCTTGCTGAGGGAGCGTTCCAAGGCCTGGGCTGCCGACGAGGCCAAAGAGAGCTAAAAGCCTAGTTCTACTCGAATTCGTTTGCCTGGGCAGGGAAACTGCCGGTGGCTACTTCGGCGCGGTACGCCTTGGCCGCAGACAGTAAGTCCTGACGCAAGTTTGCGAACTGCTTTACGAACTTAGCCGGCTTGCGGGCGTGCAGCCCAGCAAAGTCGGTCCAAACCAGAATCTGGCCATCACAGCCGGCACCGGCACCGATGCCGATCGTCGGAATTGCGAGCTCTCTGGTGATCTCCGCGGCAATCTGTGCTGGAACCATCTCCATGACCACAGCGAAGGCGCCGGCTGCCTGAACAGCAAGGGCATCCGCGCGAAGCTGGTCTGCACCCTCGCCGCGCCCCTGCACTTTGAAGCCACCCAAGTTGTTTACGCTCTGCGGAGTAAACCCGATGTGGCCCATGACTGGGATGCCGGCATCGGTGAGTGTCTTGATCTGAGCGACCGAACGCTCTCCGCCCTCGAGCTTCACGGCTGCAGCGCCAGTTGACTTCATGATTCGAACCGCATTCGCCAGGGCCAGTTCAGGGCCGCCCTCATAGGAACCGAATGGCATGTCAACCACAACCAGGGCGCGCTTGGCGGCACCGGCAACTGCGCGACCGAACGGAATCATCTCGTCGACAGTTATTGGCAGTGTGTCTTTGTAACCCAGAGCGTTGTCTGCTGCAGAGTCGCCTACGAGTAGAACTTCGATGCCAGCCTCGTCGAAGATTCCGGCGGTGATGCTGTCGTAGGAGGTCAGGCAGGAGAATCGCTCGCCGGCGGCCTTGAAGGCGGCCAGAGAGGCGGTACGAACCAGCTTTGGGGTCAGCTCCATTAGCTGCGCTTCCAGGCGTCCACTTCGATCTCAACCAGCATCGCTGGGTTCACAAACTGCAGTCCGGCCAGCATGGTAGCGGCTGGGCGAATCTCGCCGAAAACCTCACCGTGTGCCTTTGAAGCTCCGTCCATGGCGGCGGCATCGGTGCAGTACACACGGGTGCGAACTACGTCAGCGAGGGTGTAACCAACCTCAGCCAAAGCGCCAGCAATAACGGTCTCGAGGGCTACCTTGGCCTGGCCGTAGGCATCGCCCTCGTGCTGCAGCACTCCACCAACAGTGGCGGTGGAACCGGAAACGTGTACGTAGTCGCCGCAAACGGTGGCTCGCGAGTAGCCGATGATTGGCTCGTAAGGGGAGCCGGAGGAGATGAGGCGATCTGCTGCCATGGGGTTTCTCTTTCGTTCAAGGCCTAGTGAAAGACCACGTTAAAGGCTAACAAGCCGAGGGTGATTTAGATTTCGCGGTAGCGGTTCGTGATTGGGTGGCGGCGGTCGCGACCGAAGGCCATGCCAGTAATCTTTGGGCCGATCGCACCCTGGCGGCGCTTCCATTCGGCTCGGTCGACTAGGCCGATGACTCGGTCAACCACTGCCGGTTCGAAGCCGGCTGCAATGATTTCCGCTCGCCCCAGTCGCTCGTCGATGTACTTCTCGAGCAAGGCGTCTAGCAGGTCGTACTCGGGTAGCGAGTCCTGATCGAGCTGTCCGGGTCGAAGCTCGGCCGAGGGAGGCTTTGAAATCGAATTCTCTGGAATCGGACCCACTTGACCCATTGCTTCGGCGACCGAGTTGCGCCACTTGGCCAGTTCCCAAACCATGGTCTTGGCAACGTCCTTGATTGGGGCGTAACCGCCAACCGAGTCTCCGTAGATGGTGCTGTAACCAACTGCGAGTTCCGTCTTGTTTCCGGTGGTCAGGGTCAGATGGCCCTCAGAGTTGGAGAGCGACATGAGGGTGAGGCCACGGATTCGTGCCTGCAGATTCTCGGCCGAAAGATCGGTGAGCTTCAACTGGTCTTCTGCCACTTGAACCATGTCACCGATGGCCTCGGTGCGGATTTGCATCCCTAGGCGCGCAGCGAGATCGAATGCATCCGACTTGCTGTGATCGGAGGAGTAACGCGAGGGAAGCGAGACTCCGAAGACTCGGTCAGGGCCTAGCGCGTCCACGGCGAGGGCTGCGCAAACGGCTGAGTCGATGCCACCGGACAGCCCGAGTATCACCGATGGGAAGCCATTCTTGTTCACGTAATCGCGCAGGCCGATTTCGAGAGCACGCCAAACCAGCGCCAAATCGGACGCATCCGCGTGGTGATTACCTTCTACCTTCGTGACTTTGTTGCCTTCAAGCTCAAGCACCAGACGGTCCGGATCGAAGGCGCGAGCACGGGCCACCACCTTGCCGTCAGGCCCAGCAGCCAGGCTGGCACCGTCGAATACTAGGTCGTCCTGCCCACCGCACAGATTCACGTAGACCACAGTTGCGTCTAGGTCGGCGGCCAAGCCGGTGACGAGGTCCTCGCGGGTGGCCTGCTTGCCCAGTTCAAATGGGGAGCCGTTCAAAACCAGAGCCACGTCAATGTTGGCATCACGGAGCATGGCCACGGGGCCACCAGACTGCCAAATGTCCTCGCAGATCAGGACGCCAAATCGAGTGCCATCGACCTCAAAGGTCAGGGCATCGGTGCCTGGTACAAACACGCGGTATTCATCAAAGACCGAGTAGTTGGGCAGATGTTGTTTGGCGTAGCGGCCAATGACTTTGCCGCCATGCAGAACGCTGGCGCTGTTCTGGGCAATGGCCCAGCCGTTTGGCTCCGATGCCAAGGCAGGGTGCCCAACCAGAACGTAAAGATTGCCCAAACCGGCATCGGAGAGGCGGGTTGCCAAGGCAGCAATTGCACTCTCAGCGGCCACTACGAAACTCTCTCGCTGTGCTAGGTCTTCGATTGGATAGCCGGTGGTCGCCATTTCGCCGAAAACCACGATTTTGGCGCCCTCAGCTGCCGCTAACCGAACCTGAGCAAAAATCTCGTCGAGATTGGCGGAAATAGCCCCAACCACGGGATTTGTCTGAACCATCGCCAACCGAATTGGAGCCATAGCCACTAGCCTAATAGAGAGGCTTTTGAGAGAGGTTTTCCCATGGATAAGCAGCGCGATTTCGTACTTCGAACCATTGAAGAGCGCGGTGTCAAGTTCATTCGTCTATGGTTCACCGATGTTGCCGGAACTCTGAAGTCGGTTGCCATTGCACCGGCCGAAGCTGAGGGTGCTTTTGCGGAGGGTCTCGGCTTTGATGGCTCGGCCATCGAGGGCCTCGCTCGCACCTACGAGGCGGACATGCTGGCCATGCCAGACCCTGCCACCTTCCAGATTTTGCCTTGGCGCGGGGAGATTGACCCTACCGCTCGCATGTTCTGCGACATTCTCACTCCGGACGGCCAGCCCGCGGCTGCTGACCCACGCAACGTGCTCCGTCGCGCCTTGAATAAGGCCAGCGAAATGGGCTTCTCGTTCTACATTCACCCTGAGATTGAGTTCTACCTTCTCAAGAGTGCCGACTACCTCAACGGTGGCCCGGTTCCTGTAGACCAGGCCGGCTACTTCGACAACGTTCCTGGCGGAACCGCACACGACTTCCGTCGTCGTGCCGTTTCGATGCTGGAGCAGCTTGGCATCTCGGTTGAGTTCTCGCACCACGAGGGTGGCCCGGGTCAGAACGAGATCGACCTGCGCTACGCCGATGCACTGACCATGGCCGACAACATCATGACCTTCCGCACCGTGAT
>JAGWUG010000053.1 GCA_028868555.1 Actinomycetales bacterium
CTCGACCTGGTTCGCGAGCAGTTCCGCCTGGCCGAGGGCGGCAAGCTGGACTACGCCGACCCAATCATCAAGGGCCACAGCTTTGAGTTTCGCATCAACGGCGAAGACGCCGGCCGCAACTTCATGCCAGCTCCTGGCCCAGTAACCCTGTTCAAGGCTCCTAGCGGTCCTGGTGTTCGCGTCGACACCGGTGTTGAGTCTGGCGACGAGATCTCTGGTTCGTTCGACTCCATGGTTGCCAAGCTCATCGTCACCGGTTCCACTCGCGAAGAGGCGCTGGCTCGCAGCCGTCGCGCTCTGGCCGAGATGAAGGTGGAGGGCCTGCCAACCGTGCTGCCGTTCCACCAGAAGATCGTGAACGAACCGGCATTCATCGGTGTGGATGGCAAGTTTGGCGTTTACACCCGCTGGATTGAGACCGAGTGGAACAACGACATCCCTGCTTTTGTTGCCGAGGGCAGCGAAGGCGAAGAGGCCGGTCCACGACAGAACGTTGTGGTTGAAGTTGGCGGCAAGCGCATTGAAGTTAGCCTGCCAGCAACCATGTTCTCGGCTTCGGCAGCTCCGGCAGCAGGTGCCGCAGTTGCCAAGCGCAAGAAGCCAGCCGGTGCAGCGGGTACCGGTGGCAGCGGAAACTCTATCAAGGCTCCGATGCAGTCAACCGTTGTGAAGATTGCCGTTGAGGTTGGCCAGGAGGTCAACGAGGGCGACCAGGTTGTAGTGCTGGAGGCCATGAAGATGGAGCAGCCACTCAACTCGCACAAGGCGGGCAAGATCAAGAGCATCGGTGTGAAGGTTGGCGAAACTGTGCCTGCCGGAACCATGCTGATTGAGTTTGAGTAGCCTCAAAACTTAAAACGAAAGCCCCCGATTGCTCGGGGGCTTTCGCAATTCTTGGTTAGGCGGTTGGCAGGTGCAGATCCTGTGCGGCTTCCTGGATTGCACCCGAGATCGACGGGTAGACGGTGAAGGTTGCGGCAACCTCATCCACGGTCAGACGGTTCTCTACGGCAATGGCGATCGGGTAGATCAGGTCGCTGGCGCGAGGCGCAACCACCACTCCACCAATCACGGTGCCGCCGGTGGAACAGATCAGCTTGATGAAACCGTCCTCGATGCCCTGCATCTTGGCGCGTGGGTTGCTGCTGAGGTCCACCTTCTGAACGAAGCCCTTCACGCGACCTTCGGCGATGTCAACCTCGGCCCAGCCAACGGTTGCAATCTCCGGAGCGGTGAAAACGTTGGAGGCAACGTTGCGCAGGTTGGTTGGTGCCGAGACGTCGCCCATGGTGTGGAACACCGCGGTGCGGCCCTGCATGGAACTCACCGATGCGAGCGGCATGAAGGTGGTGCAGTCGCCAACCGCGTAGACGTTGGCGCGCGAGGTGCGGGCAACCTTGTTGACCTGAATGTGGCCGCTCTCGGTGAGAATTACCCCGGCCTCTTCCAGACCCAGACCAGCGGTGTTAGGAATGCCACCAACCGCCATCAGACAGTGGGAGCCCTTGACCACGGTTCCATTCGAAAGTGTGACCTCAACGCCTTCGCCGGTGTTTACCACCTTGTCGGCGCGGCTCTTGTTAATAATGTTGATTCCGTTGCGCTTGAAGACGTCTTCGATCACGGCCGCTGCATCCGCATCGGAGCTTGGTAGCACGGTGTCACGCGAGGAGATGAGCGTAACCTGCGAACCCAGTTGCGAGTATGCGCTGGCGAACTCGGCACCGGTCACACCCGAACCAACCACAATCATGTGCTCTGGCAGCTGGCTCAGGTTGTAGAGCTGCTTCCAGGTAAAGATTCGCTCGCCGTCTGGCTTCGCGTCTGGCAGCTCGCGCGGGGTTGCACCCACGGCCACGATGATGGTCTTTGCCTCCAGGCGAACCGGCTTGCCATTGCTTGGAGTTGCAACCACGTGGTGGTTTCCGTCCAGCTTTCCGGTGCCGTGAATGATGTTCACGCCGGCCTTGACCAGCTCGCCCAACATGTCGGCGCTCTGCTGCTCGGCAAGGTCCTTGAGGCGCTGGTTGACCACGCCAAGGTCGATCTCAACCTTTGGCTTCACCGGCTGGCCAGCAAAGGTCAGCTTCACGCCAAGAGTGGTGGCGTGCGCCACCAGCTGTGCGGCCTCCGCGGCCGCAATCAGGGTCTTAGAGGGCACCACGTCGGTGAGTACCGCATTGCCACCGATGCCGGTAGCTTCGATGAGGGTGACGTCAGCGCCGAGCTGACGACCCGAGAGGGCGGCTTCGTAGCCGCCAGGGCCACCGCCGATGATTACGATGTGATGCGGTTTCTGATCTAGGTCCACCCTCCTATTCTGCCCTCAACTAGACTCAAAAACATGGCCACCAGCGTAGATAGCCCAGCATTCAACCCAAAGTCACTCGCCATTCAGGCCGCGGAGCAGATTCGCGAAGCAACCGGTGTGGAGACTCACGACATTGCAATCACCCTGGGATCGGGTTGGGGCGGTGCCGCCAAGCATTTTGGAGAACCGCGCGCGGTAATTGACGCGGGAAACCTGGCTGGATTCCACCGCAGCGAAGTGGTTGGCCACAGCGGAACTCTCTCGTCCTACCAGCTTCCAAACGGCCGCAACATTCTCATCCTCGGCGCCCGCGCTCACCTCTACCAAGACCTAGGCGTTGACGCCGTGGTTCACCCGGTTCGAGTGGCAGCCAACCTGGGCGTGAAGACCCTGGTGCTGACCAACGGAGCCGGTGGCATCAAGCCAACCTGGAAGCCAGGTCAGCCGGTAATCATCAGCGACCACATCAACCTCACCGCCACCACTCCCCTCCGCGGAGCTACCTTCATCGACATGTCCGAGGTTTACTCGCGCGAGCTGCGCGATGTTGCACTAAGCGTTGACCCCACGCTCGACGACGGCGTTTACGTACAGTTCCGGGGACCTCAGTACGAGACCCCAGCAGAGGTGCGCATGGCCCGAGCCATGGGTGGCGACATCGTGGGCATGAGCACAGCACTCGAGGCTATTGCCGCCCGCGAGGCCGGCCTCAAGGTGCTCGGCCTCAGCCTCATCACCAACCTGGCCGCAGGCATCAGCCCAACCCCACTCAGCCACGCTGAAGTTCTGGAGGCTGGCCGAGAGGCAGAGGGTCGCCTGGCCGAACTGCTCTCCACCATCGTTAGCCGCCTCCCCTAGGCCCTGCAATGACCGCACTTCCAACAGAGCTGCAGCAACGCGTTGAGGCCTGGTTAAGACAAGACCCCGATGCTGTTACCCGCGCCGAACTAGAGGCGCTAGTTGCCGCCGGCGACGAAGCCGGACTCCGATCCCGTTTCGATGGCCGCATTGGCTTCGGCACCGCTGGCCTACGCGGCGAACTCGGCGCCGGTCCTAACCGCATGAACCGAGTTCTGGTTGCCCAGGCCGCGGCCGGCATTGCGGCCTACCTAAAGTCCGCTGGCGGGAAGAGCGTGGTTATCGGCTATGACGGTCGAGTCAACTCTGACGTTTTCGCTCTCGACTCGGCCCGCATTTTCGCCGGCGCTGGCTTCGCCGTGACCCTCTTTGACACCTACGCCCCAACCCCGATGCTGGCATTCGCCACCAAGCGAGGACCGATTGCCGGCGGTGCACCGTTCGACATCGGTGTGATGGTCACAGCAAGCCATAACCCACCGCGCGATAACGGCTACAAGGTTTATGCCGGCTCACTGGGTGGATCGCAAATCATTTCACCGATGGATCGCGAGATTTCCGAGGCCATAGCATCGGTGGCTGCCACCATGACTTTTGACCAGATTCCAGTGTCTGACGACTTTGTGACCGACGGACGCGACCTTCGGGCCGAGTACATCGCCCACACCGCCAAGCTGGCACTCGACGGACAGCGCGCGCCCCTGCGGATTACTTTCACCGCCATGCACGGCATCGGCTGGGCCACCACTCAGGACGTGTTCCGGACCGCGGGTCTGCCGGCACCCATGACCGTTGGCAAACAGATCGAGCCGGACGGTAACTTCCCCACCGTCGCATTCCCAAACCCGGAGGAGCCAGGCGCGCTTGACCTCGCCATCGCCGAGGCGAGCGCAAATCAGAGTCAGCTGATTCTGGCCGAAGACCCAGATGCCGATCGCCTCGCGGTTGCGATTCCAGACCACCGCGACCCAACCGGCTGGCGCAAACTAACCGGTGACCAGATTGGATTCCTACTGGGAGCCGAGGCCGCAGAGCGTGCGGCTACCGCCGGCCGAACCGGCTCGCTGGCCTGCTCGATCGCGTCGTCAAATGCGCTGGCAGCGGTTGCCGAGCACTACGGACTGGGCTTCACCCAGACCCTCACCGGCTTCAAGTGGATCAGCAAGGTTCACGGACTCATCTTTGGTTACGAGGAAGCCCTGGGTTACTGCTTTGACCCAGCCCACACTCCCGACAAGGACGGCATCAGCGCTGCCCTCGTGGTGGCAGATTTGGCCGGGCGTCTGGCAGCTCAGGGCAGCAGCATCGGTGAAGAGCTGGATCTGCTGTACGAGAAGTTTGGGCACTGGGCCACCAGCCAGATCACGCTGCGCTTTGACAACGTTGCCAAGGCGGCTGCCATTGTGGCCGGCCTGCGCGCCAACCCTCCGGCCACGGTCTTGGGGCAGGTGCCAGATTACACAGACCTGGCAAACGGCACCGATGCGCTTCCGCCCACCGATGGTCTGAGATTTGTGCTGCCGGACGGCCGCCGCGCGCTGATTCGCCCGAGTGGCACCGAGCCCAAGCTCAAGTGCTACCTGGAGGCTAAGGGTGCATCCGCAGAGGCGGCAAGTGCTGGCCTGGCAGAGCTTGAGGCGGAGTTCCGAAGCCTGCTCGCCTAGGCTTTCGGGTTGTTCAAATACCTAACAACTGATGCCGGTAGCGGCAGGTTGGCCGAGGCTTCGTCTGCCGGTTGCGGTTCACCGGCAACGGTCATTAGTGGAATTACTCCCGCCCAAACCTGCTCGCCCTCCCCTTCGGCATAACCCGTGGTGTCGGTGTCTGCCCCGTGCGCGCGGACCTTCACCGATGCCTCTGCCAGCGAAAGCCTGAGCACCATGGTGGCTGCCCATTCCTTTTTGGTTGAGGACCTGACTTCTGCAACCCGCCCTGGGACAAAGCCATTCGAAATAGTGTCGAGCGCAGCGGCCTGAGCCTCGCCAGTTACTTCTTCTGCAACTCCGAGAATCACAACCGATCGGTAGTTCATCGAACTGTCAAAAGTTGAGCGTGCCAGAACCATTCCGTCTAGCTTGGTGACGGTGACGCAGACCGGAGCGCCAGCAGCCATGGCGCGCATGAAGCGAGCGCCGGTTGAGCCGTGAATCAGGATTGAATCGCCGTCGCGGGTATAGCCATAGGGCAGAACGAATGGCTGACCGGATTCGACATAGCCAATATGGCAGAGCACGGTGGAGTCAAGGATTTCATACATTTCCGATCGGTCTGTTACCGCTCGGTCATTTAGGCGATGGCCTTGAGTGCGAGGAGAAGTACCTGGGTTTGGCAGCATGCCTAAAGCATAGCTTTGGAGAGCTTCTCCGAGATTTCGCCCAGGTCGAAGACGTGATCGATGGCGATTACCTCGCTCGGCAGCCCCTGCAGCTTGTCCACGATTTCAGGGGTGGCAAGCAGAATCTGCGCGTCGCGAGAAGCGCGTGCGGTCTCGATGTCAGCCGCCTCAACGGTAGCCTCCAGCCCCAGGGTGCGCAGAACTTTCTCGGCATTCATCTTCAGTAGAACTGAGGTGCCGATCCCTGCGCCACAAACGGCAACGATCTTCATGTTTCTAGTTTCGCAAAGGGTCAGTTGAACAGGGAGCGAATTTCGCTCTCCGCATGGCAACTTAATAGGGAATTAACAAATCCTGGTTGAGAGAACTTGCCGGCGAATTCGCTCAGCAGTTCCAAATGTTTGTCATGATCGAGGGCCGCCAGCCCAAACACCACCGTGACCGGATCGTTCTTCTTGTGGCCAAACGCAACCGGCTCTCGCAGGGTAACCAGCGACATCCCGGTGTCCAACACGGCCTCGCTCGGGCGGGCGTGCGGCATAGCCAGGCCGGGGGCAATCACAACGTATGGGCCAAGCTCATTGATGTTGGCGGTCATGGCATCGGTGTAGGCCTTGGTGGTGCGGCCGCTGGCAACCAGCAGTTCACCGGAGAGTTCAACCGCTTCTTGCCAGGACCCCACCGATGCGCCCAGCCGGATTGAACCGGGCGCCAGCGCCTGATTGATCAGCGACATTAGCGGTTGGCTTTGCGGACCCGCTTGAAGCCTTCCGCAATCATTTCCATGAGCTCGTCGCGCTCTTCGCGGTCGAGGAAGCTGGCCGAAGCGGCATTCATCTGGAACTGCTCCAGGTCACCG
>JAGWUG010000054.1 GCA_028868555.1 Actinomycetales bacterium
GCCGAGTCCAGGCTCATGCGCCAGTTGTCCAGCAGCGGCTGTGTGCGGCGAATGGTGATCAAGGTGGCATCGGCGGAGGCCACATCGGTGTTTTTTAGGGCCTGCTTGATTGCGCTCACCGATTCCAGGAAAACCTCGAAGAGGCGCTCGGCATCCTTGCGGGCGGCGCCGCGAGGGTCACGCGGAATGAGGGCGGTTGCCAGCAGCGAGACTCCCGCTCCAACCAGACCGTCAACCGAGCGCATGAAGGGGCCACCCGGAGGCGCGATGGTGAGGTAAACCAGTGCCGACTGGGTTGCCGCGGCCAGAGCGAAGGTGGAGCTGTTGGTGACGAAGCGGGCGGCAAGCAAAACCAGAAGCAACAGAACCGGCAACTGCCAGTATCCCTTGCCGAAACCCAGTTGCATGAGCTCCGAGAGCGCGATGCCGGTCACCATGCCGAGCGAAGTCTGAAGTATGCGACGCGGGCGGGCATCGCGGCTTAGACCCAGAGAAGTGATGGTTACAGTTACGGCCAGGAACGGAATGGCGTGACCCAGCCAGAAGTGTGCGGCCAGGTAGGCGGCGGTTGCGGCCAGGGTGATCTGCAAGCTTGGGGCTAGCGACTCAATGACGCGGCGGAACGACTCGCGCAGGCTCCAGTGCCAGCGCTTTTTAGACTTTGGCTGGCGGATTGCCTGGGTGTCGAGAAAACTCACCGCTAACTCCTTGGTCGGCCCAACAGTCCGGGACGTGGCAGGTTGGCAATCTTGCCGGCATCCAACGGAACCACGAGTTCCTGGGTTGCCGAGATCGGTTCGTGGTTTCCCAAAACCAGAAGTTCGGCCTCGGCCGGGGTGTTTCGCGAGATCACGGCGAGCGCCAGCGGGCCGGCCTCGTGGTGGTGTTCGGTGCTGGTGATTCGACCGCGAACCACACGCTGGCCCTCAGCGTCCACAATCGCCACCTCATCGCCAACAAATGGCAGCAGGTGGTTGGAGCCGTCAAGGTGAAGCAGCACTAACCGGCGCGGCGGGTGACCCAAGTTGTGCACTTTGGCCACGCTCTCCTGGCCGCGGTAGCAACCCTTGCTCAGGTGCACGGCGCTTGCCAGTAAGTCCAGCTCGTGTGGAATGGTCTTCTCGTCCACCTCTGCCACCGATGGGCGGTGAGCGGCGATGCGGAGAGCGTCCAGAGCCGACTGGGGAGCCCACTCAATGGCTGGGTTGGCTTCCAGGGTTGAGGCATCGGTGTTGGCAAAAACGTTGAGCACAAGCGACCAAGGTTCGGTCGGCTGAGCACCGTAGCGGTGGCCCCCGGGAGCCGGGTTCAGCCAAGGGTCAGTCCAGGTCAATGTGGGCGAAGGCTCAGTAACCGCACTCCCCCAGGATGCAACCACTGCATAGTCGGCTAGGTGTTCGGTAACCGTCACCTTGGAGCGGAATATCATCTTCTTCAGCCACAACAGCAGGGCATCGGCGGAGGTTCGCTCGGTGATTATCCAGGTCTGCTCGCCATCATCGGTGACTCTCAGAATGCTCTCGATGTGGCCGTTGATGTCTAGCGCAAGGGCCTCAACCGACTGGCCCGGCTGCAGGTTGCGAACGTTTTGGCTGATTAGCGAGTGGAGCCACTCCAGGCGACCCTCACCACCAACCGCGATCACGCCCAGCTGATCTTGCTTGACCAGAGCCTTGCCGACCAACAGCTGACGCTGAGCCACGTTTGGGTTGGTGATCTGTGGCATTTCTAGGCCACGCGCTCTAGGCGAGCGGAGGCGTGCGAAACCAGCGGGTTTCCAAGAGCAGCGATGTCCCAGGCCCAAAGCAGTGCGCCCTCAACCAGACCGTAGATGCGGCTGGCGCCGGCGTAGTCCTTGGAGTTCTCTGGACGGCTGGAACCCTTGGCCGTGGCTAGGTCGATGCGGGCCTGCTTGACCTGACCGAGGTAGTGCTCGCTGATGCCGCTTGGGTGAATGATGGATGCCTCAATGTCAAAGCCACCGGTGCTGTTGCGCAGGCGCTCTAGGTCATCGGGGGTTTGAATGCTTTTTTCACCGATGCCCGGCAGCAGGCCAGGACCGTGATCTGCATCTTCGGCTGGGCGGGCCACCTTCCAGTAACCGAGCTCGCTTGGGAGAATGGTGCCGCTCTCATCGAGGAGCTTGGCGGCGGACTGATAGGTGAGGTAGTTCTCGCCGTTGTGAACAAACTCAACGCGCTGACTGAACTCGTACTTGATTGGCTCGTTGTTGGCGTCGCGACGGTGGGTGTAGCTAATTACGCCGGTGCCTTCCCAGGTACCAACTAGAAATGCCAGCGGGGTTAGCTCAACCGGCAGATTCTCCGGAAGAACGAACAACTACTTCTGACCCTTGAAAAGCTTTACGAGAACCAGGGCCGAGATACCGGCGATGGCCAGACCAGCCAAAACCAGGAGGCCGGTGAACAACATGTCGAGCGGAAGATTCATAACTAAATTTTACCCTTTGGCTAGCCGCGAACGAACAGGTAGATGCTGGAGATTGCCAGAATCAGGTAGGAGCCGCCACCAACGTAGATGAGCTCCTCGACAAAGCCCGACGGGCTGGCCTTGATGAGGTGCACGAAGGAAACGGTGGCAACCGAGCCGGCGAGGATCGCACCAAACCACTCAAGGGCGTGCTCGTGCGGAATGAAAACGATGGTAAGCAGGGCGCAGGCCAGGGTGGAAACCCAAAGCAGGCTCACCAGCAACCAACGCGCGTTCATGGTTCAATCTTGCCGTAGCGGCCCGATTCCCAAGCAAACAAACCTAAAATAGTTGGAAAGCATGGGAGCGGCACATGGCACAGATTCTGCTACTCACGGCCTCGGCCGAGGGCGCCGCGCTCCCTGCGCTCGATTTGCTTAGTCACCGAGTTCGCCACATTCCTGCAGAACCAGCCAGCTTGGTCAGCGCCCCGGTTGCAGATCTAGTTTTCCTCGATGCCCGCCGCGATCTAGTTGGCTCAAAATCGCTCGCCAAGGTTCTACTGACCACTGGCATGAGCGCTCCTCTGATTCTTATCGTCACCGAGGGTGGTCTGCCAGCCATCACCGCCGAGTGGGGTGCGGCCGACATCATCCTGGACTCCGCGGGACCAGGCGAGATCGACGCTCGAATTCGTGTTGCTCTTGGCCGCGCCAAGCCCACCGAACAGGCCGGCCACATCAGCTCCAGCGGCGTTGTGATTGACGAGGCTGCCTATTCCGCCAAGGTTCACGGCAAGCCGATGGACCTCACCTTCAAGGAGTTCGAACTCCTGCGCTACCTGGCTCAGTCCCCCGGCCGCGTATTTTCTCGCGAGCAGCTGCTGAGCGAGGTCTGGGGCTATGACTACTTCGGCGGCACCCGCACAGTCGACGTTCACATTCGTCGCCTGCGCGCCAAACTGGGCGACCTCGAGGGCCTCATCGGCACGGTTCGTAACGTGGGTTACCGTTTCAACCCATCCACCGATGACCTAGATTTAGCGGAAGTTGGCGCCTAGCCGCCCTCCCACTGTTCACCAAATGGCAACCAAGCACTGGCAGGATTTGATGTATGTCTGAAGAAACCATGGCAGTACGAATTCCTGACCATCACGACGGTCACTTTGGCCCCGAGCGCTTCCTTGACCGAGAGCTGAGCTGGCTGGCATTCAACCAGCGTGTGCTTGAGCTGGCCGAAGATCCAGACATGCACCTGCTCGACCGCTGCAACTTTGCCAGCATCTTCGCCAGCAACCTCGACGAGTTCTTCATGGTCCGCGTTGCCAGCCTCAAGCGCCGAATTGCAACCGGCCTTGCCGTTGCCACTCCAGCGGGCCTCACCCCGCAGCAGCAGCTGCTTGAGATGTCGCAGTCTGCACACCAGCTCCAGGCTCGTCACGCTCGCCTGTTCCACGACGTACTCGAACCAGAGTTGTCCAAGAACGGCATTCGCATCGAGAAGTGGGCCGAGCTAAGCGCCGACGAGAAGGCCGACTTCAAGACCTACTTCCAGAACCAGATCTTCCCGGTTCTGACCCCACTGGCAGTGGACCCGGCTCACCCGTTCCCATACATTTCCGGCCTCAGCCTCAACCTCGCGGTTGTGCTGCTCAACCCAGAGACCAAGGCCGAGCACTTTGCCCGTGTCAAGGTTCCGCCACTGCTGCCCCGCTTTGTTCGCGTTCCGGGCAATGCCGGCGTCTCCGATGCCCGCTTTGTAGCACTCGAGGAAATCATCGGTGAGTTCCTAGCCCTGCTTTTCCCGGGCATGGAGGTGCTTCAGCACCATACATTCCGCGTGACCCGCAACGAAGACCTTGAGGTTGACGAAGACGAGGGCGAGAACCTTCTTATTGCGCTCGAGAAGGAGCTTCTCCGTCGTCGCTTCGGCCCTCCGGTTCGCCTTGAAGTTGCCGACGACATCAACCCTCAGGTGCTCGAGCTACTCATCAGCGAGCTGGACATTGAGGCGCAGGATGTGTACCACCTGCCAGCCCCGCTGGACCTAAAGGGCCTAGCGGAGATTGCCTTCATGAAGCGCCCGGAGCTGCACTACCCGGCTCACAAGGTTGTCACCAACCGCTTCCTCCAGGCCGGCGACGACGAAGTAGCGGACATTTTCTCGGTACTGCGCGAGCGCGAGGTGCTGCTGCACCACCCATACGAGAGCTTCACCACCAGCGTTCAGGCCTTCCTCGAGCAGGCCGCGGCAGATCCAAACGTGCTGGCCATCAAGCAGACCTTGTACCGCACCAGCGGTGACTCGCCAATCGTTGACGCCCTGATTCAGGCCGCACAGGCTGGCAAGCAGGTTCTGGCACTGGTTGAGATCAAGGCTCGCTTCGACGAGCAGAACAACATCGCCTGGGCTCGCAAGCTGGAGCAGGCTGGCGTGCACGTGGTTTACGGAATCGTTGGCCTCAAGACCCACTGCAAGCTCTCGCTGGTGATTCGCCAGGAGGGCAATGTTCTTCGCCGTTACTGCCACGTAGGTACCGGAAACTACAACCCGAAGACCGCTCGCTTCTACGAAGACTACGGTCTGCTCACTGCGCGCGAGCAGGTTGGCGAAGACCTCACCAAATTGTTCAACCGACTCAGCGGTTTTGCCCCTGACTCAAGCTTCAAGGCACTACTGGTCTCCCCTAACGGTGTTCGCGATGGCTTAACCGCTCGCGTGCACCGCGAGATCGAGCACCACCGAGCAGGCAAGCCAGCACTTATACGCGTCAAGGTCAACTCCTTGGTTGACGAGCAAATTGTTGACACCCTTTACGAGGCAAGCCAGGCCGGCGTTCCGGTTGAGGTTTTGGTTCGCGGAATGTGCGCCCTACGTCCAGGCGTTCCTGGTCTTTCGGAGAACATCAAGGTTCGCTCGGTTCTGGGTCGCTACCTCGAGCACAGCCGAATCTTCAGCTTCGCTGGTGGCGGGGACCCTGCGGTCTTCATCGGCTCGGCCGACATGATGCACCGAAACCTTGACCGCCGCGTTGAGGCCCTGGTTCGCATCATTGCGCCTGACCAGATCAAAGAACTAAACACCGTCTTCGACCTAGCTATGTCCGATGCAGTTGCATCGTGGCATTTGAACCAGGATGGCAGCTGGACTCGCTTCTACCAGGCCGCCGATGGCAGCCCACTCATGGACGTCCAGGACAAGTTCATGAAGGATGTTCTGGCCAAGCGGGGTGCACGCGTCTAATGACCATCTATGCCGCAGGTTGTGTACTGTGGCGCGAGCAGGATGGGGAACTGCTGGTCGCCATGGTTCACCGAGGTCGCTACGACGACTACGGTTGGGCCAAAGGCAAACTTGACCCGGGTGAGGTTCTGCCTCAGACCGCAGTTCGCGAGATTGAAGAAGAGACTGGGCTGCGCATCAACCTTGGCGTGAGCCTTGGTGTGCAGCACTACAACGTTCCGAGCGGCGAGCCAAAAGAGGTTCACTACTGGGCGGCCAGGGTCTCGGATAAGGCTTTGAAGAAGAGCAAGTTTGTGCCACACGAAGAGGTGGCAGAGGTGCTCTGGATGAAGCCCGAAGAGGCCGTCACCAAGCTCAGCTACGAGGCCGACAAGGCGTTCCTCGAGGTGCTCGTAGCACTGCACCTGCGTGGGGAACTACGCACAAAGCCGTTCATTGTGCTTCGTCACGCCAAGGCAACTCCGCGCACCGAGTGGACCGGCCCTGATGGCAAGCGCCCTCTGCTTCCGGTTGGGCTGGTTCAGGCCAAGGCCGTGGTGCCACTGCTCGAAGCTTTTGGTGTGAAGCGCATCGTCACCAGCCCCTGGGTTCGCTGCCGCACCACGGTTGAGCCTTATTCCCTGAAGCGCGGCCTGCCA